>CAYFHR010000039.1:0-9573 GCA_964343155.1 uncultured Thermoproteaceae archaeon
GAATTGAAGAAGTCCGGTAATGCCGACCTTCCAGGCCAACCCTGAATAACGGCTAAACCCCCGTCAGACTCTGTCGACAGGTAATTGCCCTCAATACCGCTTCTAAAGACTGGGTAGGTTGGGTCAAGCTTAACGTAGGGGTCTATGATTGTGACAACCTTAACCCCCATTTCATGAAGCTCCCTAATCATTGACGCTGGGTCTGGGAAGCGTTCACTACTCCACGTAAATATCCTGTACCCATCCATGTAATCTATGTCGAGGTATATTGCGGAGAGCGGTATGCCATAATCCCTATACTTCCTCGCTATTTCAAGAACCCTCGACTGGGGGTAGTAGCTCCACCTACTTTGCTGCGGCCCAAGAGCCCATTTGGGCATTAGCGCTGGCATTCCGGTGAGCTTAAGGTACCTTGAAATAACATCCCTCACTAATGGGCCTGCAATCAGGTAGTAGTCGACCTGCGTATCATAAACCCTTACAACGTACTTATCCTCACTTTCAACGCCTAGGTCAAGTATCATCCTGGCCGTTGAGTCGAAGAAGTGGCCCACCGCCACCTTATTCCTTAAAATAATCATGAAGGGTATTGAGACGTATAATGGGTCTGAGCCAAGCCTATAGCCATATGCGTCCGTATTCCACATGGTTACCCTGAACCTACGCCTATTCAGGGGTAGCGCCTTTTCACCAAGCCCAAAGACATAGTCATCAACCCCTAGATCTCCGGTGATCCTTATGTGATCTTTATCCTCATCAAACCTTATGCTTAATGAATACCCTTCAACCTCGGCATCTACCTCATAGCCCTTAACCACGATGTGCCATACCCCATGTTTAACATCTCCACTTAACTCAACGCCGCCTTTAATAAGGACTGCAGGTGATTGCCTATATCTAGACCCCTCCTTAACAACGGATATTTTAATAACATATTCATCTACTGCATAGGCCTTAACTATCAGCATCAATTAGCCTGCCCACAATACCTTATTAAGATTTACCTTTCAGGAAGTTTAACGGCCTTAACCTGGGTAACTATATGATGCTCCCTCCCCCTTAGGTAAGACAATATTGCGGCTAATACGGCGAACATAGCTGCGATGTGGTAGGATGCGTAGAAGCCCAGCGCCATGGCTGGGGCTATTGCGCTTGGGAAGAACGACGGCTTAGTTATTATCGAGTAGGCTGATGGATCAACATTAACTCCCGTCAGCTGTATGAGGGTTTTTACCGGGTCATAGCCCAGGAAGGCTGCGAACAATGCGTATGCGGGCGGTATTGAAGTTAACTTAGCGGCGTCCGACGCAGATACGCCCGCATTTACGAGGGCTGTATATAGGGCCTTGGAGAGGTCTGAGGATGCTCCAATAAGTATGATTGATAGGAATACTGCGAAGCTCATTAGCAGGCCGATATTCTGCATACTGGCCCTAAGCCCAGAGGCGGCAGATCTGTCGTCAGGAGGCACGGCGCTCATTATGGAGACCAAGTTGGGTGACTGGAATAGGCCAGCCCCCACGCCCATTAGGAATATGTCTAGTGCAAAATACGTGTAGTTGAAGCTTGTTAAAGGCAGTAGGGTTAGTATCTCGAAGCTTACAGCCAGTATGGCTGCGCCAACCGTTGACACAACCCTAGCCCCAAGCCTATTAACAAGCTTACCACCCACAGGGGCAAAGATTGCATTAGCCACACTGCTAGGTATTAGGTATATTCCAGCTAGGAGCGGCGTTTCGTAATAGGGTATGCCGTGTATAGGTAGGTATATTGCCTGAAGCAGGAGCGATAATACGAATACGTTAGCTCCCTGGGCTAGGAATAGGAATAATGCGCTCAGCACGCCGAAGGTGAATGGCCTTATTTTGAAGAGGTCAACCTTAAGCATAGGTTCACTAACCCTCCCCTCAATGAACATTAAGGAGGCTAGCAGGGTGATGCCAATGAGTATTAGAGCTATGACCTCAGGGCTACCCCAACTCATCATTGACGTGCCTGAGGGCATCATGCCGAATGTTATGCCTAGGAGCAGTGTTGTCAATGCGGTAAATAACATGGCTGCGCCAACCCAATCTATCTTAACTTTCCTTACGCCGAAGGGCAGCCTATACACTATGAGGTAGGACCATACTGATGTGAGCAGGCCCAGTGGTACGTTTACTAGGAAAACAAGCCTCCAATTAATGACGGCTAACAGGCCCCCTACAACTAGGCCCGTCACACTCCCTGCACTGAAGGCTATACCCACAATACCCATCGCCAACCCACGCCTATGGACCGGGTAGACGTCTGTTATTATTGCCGAACTATTGCTAAACATCATTGAGCCGCCTATGCCCTGGATAAACCTGTAGATTATCATCTCCCAGGCAGCCAACGCCCCAGAACCGAAGGTTAAGCCTAATAACAGAGACATTATCGTAAATAAAACGCTACCATATGTGAAGACCCTGCCCCTACCATACATGTCTGATAACCTACCCACTATGGGCATTGCCACAGCCACAATAAGTGGGTATGAGAACATTAGCCAGAGCATAGCCATGAAGCCTAACGGCGACTGGGGATTAACCCCAATACCCCTTAATATTGCAGGCAGCGCTATTACTAGGGATGAAATATTCATGGAGGCTACTAGGGATCCCAGGAACATGTTTGCGAGTATGCCTGTTCTACGGCTCTCGCTAATACTTATGTCAACGCCCACAGGCTCCTCATGATACCTAGATCTTTTAAACCCTTCCACATAATGAGGACTATATACGTTACTAAGCTTTATCGAGTTTTAGGCATAGAAATATGGTATGTAGTTATGGGGTTACTGATGGCTTACCCCATTTGCCATGGCCTAAAACCCAGTTATTGTAATTCAATAATATTAAGATAGGTTTTTAAGGTTTAGGCCCTAGGGCTAGTTATGGTGTTTGATGAGGAGTTTGCACGTGACTTAACACTAATCAGGCGTAAGAGGCCCCTAGTACACCACTTCATGAATTACGTTGCAATGAACGACGCAGCCAATGTGACGTTAGCGATAGGTGCGTCGCCGATAATGGCCCATGCTAAGGAGGAGGTTGAGGAGCTTGCAAGTAAGGCCAATGCACTTTACATAAACATAGGTACCCTTGACGAATACTGGGTTGAGTCTATGATACTTGCAGGTAAGGCGGCGAATAGGAATAATGTCCCAGTAATCCTGGATCCCGTTGGGGCTGGCGCAACCAGGTATAGGACTAGGACCGTTGAAAGGATCCTCAATGAGGTTGAAGTCGACGTTGTTAAGGGTAATGGTGGTGAGATGCTAGCCCTAGCCGGATATGCAGGCGGCGTTAAGGGCGTTGACTCGGTCGTGGAGGCAACTGGAGACACTGCAGTTGCCGTGGCTGAGAAATATGGCGTAACAGCGGTGGTTACGGGCCCATGGGACTACGTGTCTGATGGTAAGAGGCTTGTCATTGTTAAAAACGGCACGCCACTACTACAATATGTGACTGGTTCAGGATGCATGGTTGGTTCAGTGATAGCCAGCTTCATGGCTGTGAACAGGGACTTCGTAGTAGCCTCTGTTGAGGGCTTAACAGCCTTCGAGATAGCGGCCGAGAAGGCTGAGGTTAAGTCAAAGTACCCTGGAACATTCAAACAATACCTAATCGACGAACTATATGCCCTAACACCCGAGGACTACGTTAAGATGGCTAGGGTTGAGGTGGTTAGGTGAGGCTCCCGAGGGGAATATACGGGATCACTGACGACTCATACACTGTGAAGAGCCACGTTGAGGCGGCTAGGATATTTCTCGAGGCAGGCATAAGGATTGTTCAATATAGGCGTAAGAGCGGTAGCATTAGGCAGATGCTTGAGGAGGCTAAGGCAATTAGGAGGCTGTGCAGCCAATACGGCGCAGTGATGATTGTCGACGATAGGGTTGACATTGCAATACTGAGCGATGCAGATGGAGTACACGTGGGCCTTGAAGATGCCCCAGTTGATGAGGTTAAGCGCAGGTTTGGAGGGCTGGTAATTGGAGCTAGCGCAAGCACGGTTGAGGAGGCTGTGCAGGGTGAAAGAGCTGGCGCGGACTACATTGGCGCAGGCTCAATATTCCCAAGCCCAACTAAGCCTGACTACAGGATACTTGGGCTTGAAGGGTTAAGAAAGGTTGTCCAATCAGTCAACATCCCCGTCTACGCGATCGGTGGAATAACGCTTGAAAGCATACCGGCGATTAAGGCAACAGGCGCCTGGGGCGCCGCAGTTATCTCAGGGATACTCGCCGCCAAGGACCCATTAAAGATGGCTAAGGCATTCGTTGAAGCTTGGGAGAATGCATAAGTCATTCCATTGAAGCAATTCTATGTTTAGCGTGTAGCTATTTGCACTAGAGATATATTGATATAGTATTCTTGGATAATACCTATAAATAATTGGTATTCAGCAAGCAGGCATGACAACTGCTACACCTGAAATGAGCCAAAGAGAGGTTGCCAGGCACTATGCTAACGCTATAGCAAAGCTTGTGATATACATAGTCGTATATGTTGCTGTTGCTGCGGTGGTTCACTTTATAATAACGACAGTATTACCGATGATTAAAGTAAATGTTAAGCCATATGAGGGTTATGTAAATGTATTACTTGCACTCGCCTTCGGCTACCTAATAGTGTCCGCCTTCGCCGACGTCATTTATTGGGCTATGAGGTTTAGGTATGATCATTCAACTGCCAGAGCTATGAGGAATGTATTCCTACTAATAGGTATTGGCGCATTGGTTGCCAGCATCGCCGGCGCTGTTGGTGGCGGAGTTGCTGGCGTAGCTGTAGGCGGTTTCCTCGGCATTGTGATTGGCTTCGCGGTTCAACAGGTCCTTGGACAGGCGGTGGCTGGCCTATTCCTGCTGTTGGCTAGGCCATTTAAGATTAATGACCATGTTAATCTACTCGGCGAGGACGGCATTGTTAATGATGTTGCAATATTATTTACCGAGGTTATTAAGAGTGATGGCACTAAAGTCCTAATACCCAACAACTCGATAATAGGTAATAAGATATATCTAATACCTAAGCAGCCCCAACAGAAATAGCCTCTGAGCTAGAAGTAAAAATCGCTAATTAGTACTTTTCTCTACACTTCCCATACCTTTACAATATTGATAGACCTAAATTTCTGGCTGTGGGTATTGGATATGTTGAGATATCCTCATTACAGGCCTATTAAGGCTTGTGGGGAGGTTATGATGTTAAAATTCTAACCAATTCATCATGGCTATATTGGCTAACTTCATAAGTCCCCTTAATTACGCCATCGCTAATCCTGGAAACCCTATGGCAATATTTTATGAGCTCAAGATTGTGGGTAACCATAACTATTGTTATTCCGAGCTCCTTGTTGAGTTTTGTGAAAATATCCATTATCCTCAATGCAGTTTTACTATCCAGGTTGCCTGTTGGCTCATCTGCAAGAAGTAGCTTTGGTTTAGCTACAATAGCCCTGGCTATGGCAACCCTCTGCTGTTCACCACCGCTCAACTGGCTAGGCCTCTTATATGCACTATCGCGGAGCCCAACTAGCTCTAGGGCTTCAAGAGCCATCTTCCTGCGCTCATTCCTCGAATAGCCCCTAGCTATTAGTGGCAGTTCAACGTTTTCAAGTATTGTCATCCTAGGTACTAGGTAGTATAGTTGGAATACGAAGCCGACAAGCTCATTCCTGTATTTATCCATTTCACGTTCTGAAAGCCTGTGGAGTTCATAGGGGCCTACCCTTAGGTAGCCTTTGTCAACCCTGTCAAGGCCCCCTATTAGGCTTATTAACGTTGTCTTACCACTCCCACTAGGCCCCACGATGCAGCGGAATTCACCCTCATCAACCGTTATATCAACACCCCTCAATGCGGGGTAGTCGCCGTAGTACTTCCAAATGCCCTTACCCTCAATAAACACGCGTGGTTGGAGGGACATATTATTAAACCTTTACTCACCGGCTGTGAGAAGGGTTTAAAAGGCGATATCGATTCCGAGCCACCATGGCAATGTTAAAATATATGGCCTTACTTATAGTGGCCGTAGCCCTGGTGGCTTTAGTAGCCTCCGTTAAGTTAACATACGCTCAATCACCCCCACCCTTCGTCATTGTTAATGAAGCCATAACGCCATCGAACAGCCTAGTCGGTGTTTCGAAGGTTTCGCTGACATTGCAATACACTGGAAGCTATTACATGTATAATGCATCATTCACACTGGCTGCCTGTGGCTACCAGGTTTCGCCATCTTCAATATTCATTAACTGGATTAGCCCAAACCAGGAATTCACATTAACATACCTCATAAACGGTACACTGCCGGTAAACTGTACTGCGACCCTTCAAATATCGTGGAGTGGTGAGTATAAGTATTCTCAATTGGCCGTGTCATACATTGAGGTTTCTGGACCTGGATCAACAAATGTGGCGGTTCCGCTGACGATAATTGGTGAGCCTAACATATCCTTCACAGTGGGTAGGCAATACCTCATATATGGGGTATCAAACTTAGTAAACATTGTTGTGTCTAATAATGGTGGTGGACCAATATACAACATGTATATTACGCTTCAGTCCACTGCAGGCTCAATAAGCCCAAGCTCAATATATATTGGTACGCTTAACCCAGGTTCATCCAAGGTCGTTACAGTTAATGTCGTACCCATTACGTCAGGAGGCCTAACTATATCGTTATCTTACAGCGGCATGGATGCTTTGGGGAATGTTGCTTCAGGCACTACTACGCTAGTATTGAGTACTGTTTCAATGTCTGCAAGCCAGGTAATGGTGATTCCACTGAATACCACTGTTAACGTTGGCTTAGGCACCTTTAAATTAGCTATAGTTAACCTAAACCCACTACCCATATATAACATCACCCTGGGTGTAACATCGATCCAGGGAACGTCGATTGAGTCTGGAAGCCCCATCTCAATACCATATCTAGGCCCCGGCGGCAGATATGTAGCCAACCTCACTATTTCAACACCATTAACCTCGTCGTCAATAAACCTAGCCTACGTATTAACCTTCACAATACCTGGAGGTTACCCTGAGGCATTGTCAGGCTCAATCACAATACCCACCTACGGCTCCGCAGGCTCAATATCAATATCCCTGGTTAACACGACGTATAGTCCTGGTCCTGGAACATTGACTTTAAGGATACTTAACCCAACAGGCCTAACCCTATATAATGTGACACTCATAATTAACCCAGGTTACCTTCAGGCACCCGACACCGAATATTCTATAGGTAATATACCGCCCAACTCCGTATACTACGTCAAGATACCTGTGGTAATACCCATAGCTACATCAGCCCAATCTATAGGCTATACACTCTACTATAGTTTAACCCCGGGCGGCTTGATTTACAGTGTTTCAGGCTCCCTACAGGTTAACATTATGCAGACCCCCCAATACCCATTGACTGTGTATTCGCTTAACACGACTCTTAACGCTGGATTAGGCCATTTAATACTTGGCGTAGTTAATAATGAGCCTGTGACCTTGAGTAATGTGACGTTAATTATAACGTCTGCAAATGGGTTAACTATAAATGGCCCACTACTACATGACTTAGGCTCATTAAGGCCTGGCGAGACTAAGTACGTTGAGCTGCCTATTGCGTCGCCGATAACGTCCAGTCAAGCCTCAATAAGCTACATTGTGACATACAGCTACCCAGGGGGTAGCGGTAGTGCCAGTGGTAGCTTAACGCTAAGCATAGGTGGCTTACCGGACATATTGCTCACCTCTTACCAGGTTGAACCGACTGTAGCGTCCATTGGCAGTAGCATGTATGTTTCATTAACCTTAACCAACATAGGCCCTGTATCGGCATACAACCTGAACGTGACCCTAATCCTCCCAAGGGGCTTCACCGCCCTAAGTAGCCCAAGCCTATACCTAGGCACCCTAAGTTCCCAGTCATCAACCAACGTGGCCTTCACAGTAATACCACATATACCTTACAACAGGTATTTAACAATCATGGTCTCTTACGTGGACCAATATGGCGTTAGCCACGTTTCATACTACGAAATACCTGTTAGGGTCATTTCAAACTCATCATCCACAGGACCCTTCTTCAACTATACGCATGCATATCCAGGCTACGGTTACGGTAATGTGACGGGCTTTGTTAGGCGCTTCTTAAGGGGCTATGTGCCCTACGCAACGTATGAATACACAGTAGGGGCCTTAGCAGCAGTCATAGTTGCCTTAGTAATATCACTGATAGTAGTGTTGGTGAGGAGGAGAAGGTGATTATATGAGGTTTAGCGACTATCTTAGATTAGCATGGGGTGCGCTTTGGGAGAGGAGGAGTAGGTCTATTGGCGCTATTGTGGGCATAGCCATAGCTGTCATAGCCCTAGGCCTAGCCCTTGGCATGGGGCTTGGGTTCAGGTCAATGACCGTCAGCTTCTTTGAGAGGGTTTTTGGAATAAACACAGTCTTCCTGATACCGTCTGGTTCAAGCCAGTTAACAATGGCTGACGCCTTCAAGGTGTCTCAACTACCCTACGTATCTCAGGTTGAGCCAATATTAAGCACATACGCCACGATTAACGTTAATGGGCGAAACATGAGGGTTCAGTTGATGGGGGTTACTGCAGGTGAATTAACGCAACTATTCGGCGTATCAACCCTGGCGGACGCCGTTGAGGTTGGCGAACCTGCATTAGCACCAGGCTACGCATTGGTCGGATACTATGTTGCATATACGTACACGGGCCAGGAGGTCATCTACCCTGGCCAATTAATAACACTTGTTGTGGATGGAAGGACCCTCAACGTCATAGTGGCTGGAATACTTAAACCAAGCGGCATAGCCTTAGCCGGCGTTAATCCAAATAACGCAATATTCATAGATGAGCCAACATACCTAACGCAGATAGATCCCTCGGGCATTGTCAGCGGCTTAATAGTCTATG
This sequence comes from uncultured Thermoproteaceae archaeon, assembly GCA_964343155.1. GTDB lineage: Archaea > Thermoproteota > Thermoprotei > Thermoproteales > Thermocladiaceae > Caldivirga. Next base: position 8,959 of record CAYFHR010000039.1, read on the forward strand.
TCGATAAGGCAAGCCGCGTTGATCAAGTATCTAACATGCTTCAAGCCCTATACCCCCAGGATGAGGTTTTAAACCTCTCAACAATATTATCTAGCTTCAACCAGTATATGATGCTTATTGAACTATTCCTAGGCTTCATATCTGGGATAAGCTTCGTGATAATAGGCATATGGATGTTTGACACAATGACCATAAGTGTTATTCAGAGGATGAGGGAGTTCGGCATAATGAGGGCTGTCGGCTTCAGTAGATGGTCAATACCAATAATGCTTCTGGTGGAGGTCCTGGTACTAGGCTTAATAGGTTCATCAATAGGGCTAGGCGTATTGTTAGCCATAATGCACCTTACACATCAGCCAGCCACCCAAGCCCTCACCTTCAGGGGTCCGGCTGCTGGCATCTTTTTCAGGCCTGGGGCAAGGGCTGCAGCTGGCGCATCGGCTACTTCAGCCAATGCTGCATCACCCAGCTTCAACATACCGCTAGTCCTAACGCCACCATACATGGCGCTGATATTTATATTACCAATAGTAACAAACATCATAGCTGCCCTTATACCCGCCATAAGGGCATCTAGAATACCACCAGCCCAAACGTTAAGATATGAATAGCCTA
>CAYFHR010000040.1:0-9518 GCA_964343155.1 uncultured Thermoproteaceae archaeon
TCTAAATATGTTGATTGGTATGGTATAGATATCTCAAGGTATAGGGTATATACGCTGTTTTCAACGAACATAAGGGCCTTTGGGCTATGGAGCAGGCTCTATGTATGGCGCCCGGCCTTAAAGGCGTTGAGGGAGAATAGTGATGTTGAAGTATTGTTCACTGATGAGGAGGCGTATAGGCCAATAGCCGAGGTTAAGAACTCTTTAAAATTCAAAATAATAGAGTATATACACTTCCCATTTGAAGTAGTCGTGGACCCTAGGTTTAGGGGCTCTGGCCTGGCCTATGGGGAGGATCCATATGTAATGGAGAGGTATGGTAGATTCCCCATGAACATGTACTGGTGGGTTTTTGTGAAAATGCTCCCAAGGTACATGAGGCGCAACCCCTTTGAGGACGCGGACCTAGTCCTAACAAACTCCAGGTGGACAGCCGGTGTGGCTAAGATGGTTTACGGTGAGGAGCCTATTGTCCTAAACCCACCAATACCACCAAACATGGCCCTCGTGGCTAAGCCGAGGCCGTTTGAGGAGAGGGCCAACATAATCATTATGCTTGGTAGGTTCAGTGAGGAGAAGCGCTACCACTGGGTTGTGTCCCAGCTAATGCCTAGGCTTACGGGTGAGTTGAAGGATGTTAAACTAGTGATGTTTGGTGGGGCAACCACTAGGAGCCAGTTAAACTACGTCAATAGGGTTTCCGAAACGGCCCATAAGGCTAGGTTGAGGGTTAAGGTCCTTGAGGATGAAAACGCATTAAAGCATATTGGTGAAGCCCAGGTAATCCTAAGGCTAAATGCACCTAGGTCCGAGATAAATGAGGCTATGGATAACGCTAAGGTATTCCTACACGCAACAATAAACGAACACTGGGGTATTGCAGTGGCTGAAGCAATGACTAGGGGCCTACCCATTGTAGTCCATAGGAGCGGCGGTACCTGGAGCGACCTAGCTAACAGTGGTGAGGTTGGGTTAGGCTACGATAGTGTTGACGAGGCCTCAGAGGCCTTAGCCAGGTTAATCACCGATAAAGGCCTATGGGATTCATTATCGCGGAGGAGCCTCGAGAGGGCAAGGGACATAGGCTTCAGCAATTTCGTTAACAGGCTGAGGGAGCTTGCATCAAGGCTTATTTAACAGGCTGGGGCAGTAGGCCCAATGTACGATGCCTTATCCGAGCTACTCAACATTGATGTTAAGGGCCTGGGGAGGTATTTTGAAGAAAGGGTACTTCTACAACGCGTCGAGAGGCCCTTTGTAATAAGGCTTGACGGCGTTAGGTTCGGTAGGGAGCTTTCAGGCTTCAAATGGCCAAGGGACAGGGTGGTCCATGAAGCCCTGCTGAAGGCCTCCAAAGCCCTCATGGAGCTATACTCCTCGGACTACGCATATGTTGTAAGCGACGAGTTGAACATATTTGTGACTAAAACTAACCCATATGGGGGTAGGGTGTTTAAGATAGTTAGCGAGGCCTCAGGGCTTGCATCAGCCATAGCCACCAGGGAGCTTGGCAAGGTACTCTACTTCGACGCCAGGGTGATTAAACTAAGTGACGATTGTGGAGATTTGCTGAATTACATTAAGTATAGGGTTAGGGTTGGCTTAAACAACTACCATGTTGAACTAGCCCAGAGGAGGGGCTTAATACCCCTCAACAACACTCCACACCTACCTGAAGTATTGAGGATCCTGGGCATTAACACCACATGGGAGGCCTTAGGGACAATGCTTGTTAAGGTGCCTGTTAAGCTTAGTAAGGAGGTTGGCGGCAGGGTTGTTGAATACGTTAGGAGGAGGATTGTTGAAGTTAATCCCCTTGAATTCATCAATAGGCATGGCTGCTAAAGGTAGTAGTAGTCGTATTCGTAGTCGCTGAACCTCAACACCATACACCCATAATTATCGCACTGTATGGATGGGTATGCGTCTCCAGATGCCTTAGCCCTAATACTGCCTACGGTAGGTAGGTTAATGCCCAGGATTCTCGATAACTCCTCAGAAACCCTGTCGGCTAAGCCAACCGGTAGGCCCTGCCCAAGCCTCCTCAAAACCCTCAACTCACCCAATAGCCTGGCCAATTCACTACCCTTATAGGCGTTCATTAGGTTGAAGTCGCTTAAATTACCGATGGTGGGGTTCATCATTATTAAGGAGTCTTTAACGGCGTGGTATGCCCAGTTTGAAGCCCAGGCATTGTTGCCCAACAGCATGTCCTCATACATTAAGGCAACATTATTGAGGATGATTTGCCTAAGCGAGTCGAGGGTCCATGTGGTTTCGGTGAATTTAAGCCTGGGCAATGAGCCGCAGATCAGCCTGGAATCCCACATAACCCATATGCATAGTGGATCGCCGTAAATGCACCTGCTTGAGAGGTTGTCGGGGCTAACCACAATGTATGAGTAGCCCCATGGGTATGTTTGCGGATACTTATCAGATATCAGCAGGACGTTTAGGTCGCTGAAATACCTGGAGTAGTCCATGGGCCTATTAGCCGAGCCGAAAACCAACACTCCCCCAACCTTACCACATAGGCCCTTCAACATTCCCGGCGCCATCATCCTCACGTATTATCTTTTAGGTTTACGATTTTGCTTTAAAAATTTAGAAGAAGCCCTACTCGTGGTCTTAGGGTCCCAGAGGAGTATCCCATTCCCCAGGATTAGGATTGATAAACTGGTGGATTACCTGAAATCGGTAGCGGAGGGGAGGTTAAGCGTTGATGAGCTTAAGGAGAGGGGTTTAGACTTCGGTAAGGGTAAGGGCGATTTAACCAGGTTCTTTGAGAGGCTTGGCGTCGTTAAGGTCGACGACGGCTATGTCGAGCTAACAGACATTGGGCATAGGTTGGTTGAGCTACTAGATGTTAAGGGGGCATTCGCCATACATGAGCTGCTGCTAAGCAACATACCTCAATACGAAGCCTTGGTTAAGGTACTTAAGGCCTTGGGCAGGGCTGGTGAAGATGAACTGATGGCTAAGGTTAATGACGAGGTTAAGCGCCAATACCCATCAACGTGGGTTAATAAGGTTGCGTTGAGGGCAATGCTGGGCATCCTTAAAGACCTGGGGATCGTGGCTAAGAAGGGGGGTGAATACGTCTACCTGGGGGGCGTGGAGGCAGGTAGCGTTAATGAGTGTTTGAATAGGCTATCAGTAACCATGGGTGGCGAGTATCTGGTTAGCCTGGTTGAATTATCGAACTGCCTTGGGAGGCAGATAGATGCATCAGCCCTATCGAACTGCGGCCATTTAATAACGTCGCCAGGCGACATACTGCTCAAGTATAGGGACCCTGCATGTGTGGTGATGGCGCTGGCTAGGGGCATATTAGCTTAATGCCCCTTAAATCGAAGGAAACTTCACCAACCTTAACAACAACGCCATCGCCAACGCACGAGACCTGGTATTCATTTACAGGGACCACATTGGCCATGACCAACTTGTCGTAGTTGAGGGTTGTGCTTAACCCACTTCTAACATTGACCAGCTCAAGGTGGTTTCTGTATATTGACTTAACCAGGTAGTATTCGCCATTTATGTTAACAACCTCGCCCTTGGATAGGGCTATTAGGTGTATTGAATAGGCCTTGTGGCTAATCCTCCTACCACCCCTCGACCCAACAACCTTGGTTGCCTCAAGCATTATGCTTGGGAATTCCCTATGTATAGCCAGGGCCAGCGATCTGGCCAACTTACTGTTGGTAACCTTTATGTCGAAGCCCCTTTCAACATCCTCAACCTTAATAACCCTACCCCTCTCAGCATTCTTAACGAGCTCAACCTTAACAACATCCATAACCCTATCCTTATACTCTGAGGCATCCCTCCCAATGACTCTAACCTGTATTACAGCCTCTTCATGCTGCGTTAATTCAGCCTTACACGTTGGGCATAGGTCATTTACGTAGATTAGCCTAACTTTATACTCCTCACTGTACGGTTCAGGGATTGCTGGGTGTGCCTTACCAAAGGCCTTAACCTCGGCTAGGCCAGGCCTAATCTTAACCTCAACCTTCTCCAAAACCCCCTTAGCCTTAACCCTGGATTCAACATACTTCTCCAAAACCCTAAAGCCCCTCACCCACCTTCCGTTTATGTACAGGGCACCGCAGTTGCTGCACCTAAGCACCTTTAACGATGCGGGAACCTCAAGTATGGGGTGGCTCTTCCTGTAGCAGTCTGGGCAAACCCCCTCAATCAATATGTCTGTCTCCCTACCGCATACTGGGCATATCTTCTTAACCACAGGCTGGTTTTAGGCAACCCCCTCTTAAAGCCTACTATGCTGGAGTCAGGCTTAAAAGCAAATGTCTGGGGGCTCATCGATGAGGAGGGTTTTGAGGATACAGACGAGCGGCGGTAAGGTACCTCCACAGGCCCAGCAGCAGATACAGGCGGCTGGGCTAAACCCCCCGGAGGTGTCTAAGCTTGTCAACGACAAGGTGAAGCCCCTCGCAGACCTGGGGTTCCAGGCCATTAACGTAGAGGTCGAGTATGATGACCAGTCTAAGAGGGTTACTAAAATTTACGTGGAATACCCGCCAATAACAGACATGCTGCTTAAGGCGGCTGGTAAAGACGCTCCAAGCCACCAGGCTGGTAAGGAGATTATAGGTGATATAAGCCTTGAGAAGGTGGCTGAGGTAGCCTTAATTAAGTTTGAGGAGCTTGGAAGCAGGACCTTTAAGGCTGCTTTAAAGCAGGTCGTAAGCACATGTAGGTCAATTGGCCTTACCGTCAATGGTAAGGACCCCAAGGTTGTTGTTAAGGAGATTGACCAGGGCGTATACGACGAGTTGGTAAGTAAGTATGAGGAGAGGGTTAAGGCAATTACCCAACTTCCCTAACCCTAAACCTCATAAGTAACCTGGCTAAATCGACCTGGGGAATCTTCTTGCTAAGTTCATTCCAAACCCCGGAGCCTACAACGATGACTAATGTTACGTCTAGGTCAATTTTACCTAAGAGCTCGTTAAATATCGCTAAGCCCCTTTCAACATTAGGTATGGGTAATATGCCCTGCCCCACATTAAACACTATGGGTAGGCCTAATTCGCTGCTAAGCAGGTCTACAACCTCAGGGACCCTCCTATCATCCTTAACTATTATCAATATGCCCTTCACAACGTTTAAAACGGGCATTGGTTAATATGCTTTTGGGAAGTATGGATTGGGAAACCCTGCTGAACAACCCCCCGTTAATAGTGTGCGCAGTACCCATCACCGAACCTAAACCCTTTAAACCACCCGACGGCTGCGAGGCCGTTGAGTTGAGGCTAGACTACTTAAGGGGCCTTGAGAGGCGCGTCGATGAGGTTAAGGGCCTTGTAAAGGTTATGGCCAGCCAATACCCTGTAATAGTGACTGTTAGGGATGTTGAGGAGGGGGGAGTATTCAAAGTGGATAATCACGTTAAATTAGACATACTTGAATATGCGAAGATGCAGGGAGCTATGGTTGACGTTGAGGCTAGGCATGTAATCAGCGGCGAATTAGCCAATGTTGCAGGGGGCTCAATAGTGTCTAGGCACGTCTACACCAAGGCCACTGACCTTGAGGGGACTGCATTGAGGGATATTGAATATGCCTTGAGGCATGGTGCGCTAGTATATAAGCTCTTTTCGGCATTCAACAGCGACTACCTGACGCTACTTAAACTACTCATGCTTAAGGATAGCTACGGCTTAAGGATAGCTGTAATACCCATGGATCCCTTATACAGGGCTGCTTCAATGATTCTGGGGACTGCGCTAATGTACTGTTCAGTAACTGGGCAAACAGCCCCAGGCCAGCTGGGCCTAGATCAATGCATTAGGGTTAAGGAGTTGAGGAGGAGCGTTTTGAAAGCCTCCTGAACCTAGCCCAGAGCCTAGACAACTCCCTCCTATAGTCTATAAGCACTATAGGGGCCAGGAGCACTATTAGGGCTATGGCCAGTTTAATGTATAGGTGTTCTTTAACCAGGGTAAGCACCATGGAAACCACCTAGTGGACGACCATTAATGCGCCTGTGAGGGATATTGTACCGACGACGGCAACCAGCAGGCCCAGCACTATCACTAATGCGTCTACGAAGGGGTTCCAGTACCTACCCTGGTGCAGCTCAAGGAGCAGCGTCCTTAAACCATTCATTGCGTGGTATGCTGCGGCGTAGAGCAGTACATATATGGCCGCAACATACCCTATGTTGGTTAACTGGGCGTAGACGCCGTGGACCCCTCCCCACTGTATGGATTGGTCGTAGCTAGGCCACCTAAAGGCTAGGTGTATGCCGAGGGCCACTATCAGTATTAGGCCCGTTATGTAGTGCCACTTCATTAGGGTTGACTTAGCCACCATACCCATCACCACACGAAGGCTACTAAAGTTGCGAGGATTAGGAATATTAAAACCACAGCCACGACAATGTACTTATACGCCATTTGCGAGGGCTTCCTAGGCGATGGAATCATTGGGTATGTGTGCCTCTCAGGCCTTGGTAGGCCTATTCCAAAGTACTGCATTAGTATTAGCCTAAATCCATTAGCCCCATGTACAGCGGCTAGGAGGGCTATCAAATACTCTATTATAGTCCCCACGTGGGCTGGCCCAATAACCCTAGGGCCCTCGATAAGGCCTATTACGCTGCTCCAATTACTTGCCAGGGATGCCTCCGTTGGTAATCTGCCATAGCCAAGCGCGGTTGATACAAGTAATACGTGGCCTATGAGGTATATTGCCAATATGGCGCCGCTAACCTTCTGGAATATTAATAGCCATTCGTCAAGCCCCCTAAGCCAAAGGCTCCACTTAGGCGGATTCCTTCTAACAACCTGCCTCTCCATACCCATCACCTCTTACCAGGCGCCTTACCTGTTAATAACGATTTCTTAAGCAGATTTATAGCCAATGCCGGGTCAACACCCTTAGGGCACACTTTACTGCATGTTCCACTGTAGTGGCATGACCATACGCCGTTGTCCGAGTCGACTACCTTAAGCCTAAGTACATAGCCCTCATCCCTATTATCCGCACTCCACCTATATGCCGCGGCAAGGGCCTGTGGGCCCAGGTAATTCTTATTCAGGAAGACCATTGGGCACGCCGCGTAGCATGCGCCGCACTTTATGCAGTATGCAAACTCTAAATACTCCATCAACTGATCCTCAGTCTGCGGGTAGTATGATTCAAGCTTCTCAAACTGCTCCTCCTCATCCCTCCTAATTAGCCAGGGTTTAACAGAGCGATGCTTCCTGAAGAATTCATCCATGTCGACGACGAGGTCCTTGATGGGTGGGAGGTTGCTTAATGGTTCGAGGACTATCACATCTGTGCCTAGGTCAAATGGCTTAGTTTCGCATGCAAGCCTGGGCACGCCATTTATGACCATTGCGCAGGACCCGCATATACCCATCCTGCAGCTGTACCTAACAGCCAATGTGGGGTCTTGGGTGGCTTTAATCTTAAGCAATGCATCAAGAACCGTCTGCCTATTGGTGACCTCAACCTTATATTCACTCCACCTATACGACCCCGTCTTAGGGTCGTAGCGCTTAACCCTGAAGGTGAAGGTCCTCCTCTTAAGCTCTATCTTAGGTGCCTGAACTTTAACAACTTCACCTGCCTGGGCCTGCACTTCCTCGACTATTTTACTAGTTTAAAAGCATTTAACTACGTTACATGTGGAATATTCACGGTAGTGGAGCCGACCTGCTGTTTATAGGTAAAGGCAGCAGTCCTATGGTATTATTGCACTATTTGAATTAGCCATAGTGTTGGGGTAATTTTGAAAAACCTAAATTAACCAAGGCAGTAATGCTAACCACCTCTGGGGGATCCATATGGGTTAGATTTGCCAATGGTTTAGAGTGCTCATCCAAGGTTACTGAAGGCTCCATGAAGCTCTGCGGATCTGAAATCGTGTTTAAGGCCATAAGGTATGATTACGGGAGTTTAATCGAATTGCATGTTGATTCAGGTGGAATTGGTTTAAGCGAATACCCTGCCTCAATAAGCCTTAATCCCGCTGGACAGCCCCAGGGGCTATTGGCGTTAACGCTGCTTAGCCTTGCCAGCCCATTCATGGGTAAGGCATTTGGCTACTACAATTACGTTGCCCAGGGTAAGGCTCCTAAGTCTGAGCCTCCACCTGATAAGCCTGAATACCCAGGCAAGGTCAATTACATAGGTAGGTGGGAGCGCGATCCTGTTGATTGTTGGACTTATCCAACATTCCCAAGGAGTATAGATGAAGTACCGCCATACACGGTATTCCTGCTGGCTAAGCTGGATGATGCATATGAAGCATATTTAGCCTTATCAGCAGGCCAATTGACAGGATTCATAGGGCCTGGATTGAGGCTAGTGGCGTATACTGGTAGGTTGAGCCAGAGCGTTGGGGGGTGGCCATTGGCTATAGGCATTGGTAAGGATCCGTATGAGGCTGTTGAAAATGCGGTTAAACTAGCCTCAACAGTAGCCCCCATTAAGCATAGGAGGAGTAAGGCTAAGCCCCTCTTCATGAATGGGCTTGGTTGGTGCAGCTGGAACGCCTTGCTAGCAGATGATTTAAACCACGAGAATGTGGTTAGGATTGTTAAGGGGCTTAGGGATAGGGGGATACCTGTAAGATGGGTTATTGTTGATGATGGGTGGCAGGAGTTGAGGAACGGATCCCTGAACAACATTAAGCCTAATTCATCTAAATTCCCTAGGGGGTTTAAGGCCCTTGTAGAAGACTTAAAGGCCCTGGGCGTTAACGATGTTGGGCTCTGGTTCACGATAAACATGTATTGGAGGGGCACCACCGAAGGCTTCCTAAACATGCTGGGCGCTGAGGGCTTCAGGACAACCATGGGCTATGTCCCCAGGCCCAATCTTGAGGACGCCTTCAGGCTTTACGACGCCTGGCTCAAGGTGCTTAAGGGTGAGGGGTTCAGCTTCGTTAAGGTTGATAACCAGTGGGCTGTCCACAGGCTTTACTGGGGCTTTGCCAATGATGCCGAGGCCTCAAGGGCCATTGAACTAGCCCTCCAGCTGGCCGCCGCCTCAAACGGCATAGACATCTTGAACTGCATGGATATGGCGCCTGGGAACTACAGCAACTACGCCTTGAGCAACGCCATGAGGATTTCACTCGACTACATCCCCATGTGGCGGGCTGATGCCAAGCTCCATACGCTGTGGAGCGCCTACAATAGCCTACTCTACAGCCACTTCGCATACCCAGACTACGACATGTGGATGACCTATGACCCATCAGCCAGATTGATAGCTGTAACAAGGATATTCAGCGGAGGCCCAGTGTACATTACTGACCGCGAGCCCGAGAAGACTAATGTTGAATTAATTAAATGGATTACGCTCAGCGACGGCGAGGTCGTTAGGGTTGATGAGCCTGCAGTACCCACTAGAGACATCTTATTCAGGGACCCGTACAATGAGGCTGTATTGCTTAAACTGGCCTCAACGGTTAACGGCTACCCAGCCGTGGCCTTCATGAACATTAACAGGGATGGGATTAGGATTAGTGAGGA
>CAYFHR010000041.1:0-9496 GCA_964343155.1 uncultured Thermoproteaceae archaeon
AGGGCCTCGGTATTCATTGCAGAGGAGGTGGGTGTTGCATTGCGTAGGTCGGCCTTCTCGCCGAATATACGCGAGAGGATGGATTTAAGCTGCGCCCTGGTAGATGCGGAAGGCAATATTGTGGCCCAGGCCGAGCATATACCGGTCCACCTGGGTTCATTCAGGGTTGGTGTTAGGAATCTCCTAAATTGGCTTAGCAGGGAGGGGGTTGATGTTGATGAGGGCGACGTCGTGGTAGTCAATGATCCATATGTGTCTGGGACGCATTTAAACGACCTAATGGCAATGCAGCCAATATATGTTGAAGGCAGGTTGGTGGGCTACGTGGTTAGTAAGGCACATATAGTCGATGTTGGTGGCCCGGCACCAGGCAGTATTAATCCAACGGCCAGGACAATATATGAGGAGGGCTTGATAATACCTCCTGTTAAGCTTGTTGAAGGGGGTAGCGTTAGGAGGGATTTGCTGAACATAATATTGGCTAATTTCAAAACGCCCGAGACAGCCATGGGGGACTTAATGGCCCAGCTATCCGCAGGTAAGGTTGGTGTTGCGAGGGTTAGGGAGCTGGTAGCTAGGTTTGGCCTCGATAAGGTGTTGGAGGCTTGGCGCATGGGTATTGACTACGGTAGGAGGCTTTCACTCATGGAGGTTTCCAAGTGGCCTAGGGGCGTTTATGAGGCTGAGGACTACGTCGAAATGGGTGATGAACTCCTGAAAATTAAGGTTAAGTTAACTGTAGGTGAACAAGGCATATATGCAGACTTCACAGGGTCCAGCAGCCAAGTTGAGGCGCCTTTAAACGCAGTCTACGGCGTAACATACGCCTCCGTTTCATTCGCGGTGAGGTCGCTCATGTCGGGCGACATACCGACTAACGAGGGGTTTTACAGCGTTGTGAATGTGGCTGCGCCTGAGGGCTCTATCCTAAACCCAAGGTGGCCTGCACCAGTCTCAGGGGGTAATGTCGAGACATCTCAAAGGGTGGTTGACGTAGTCTTCAAGGCCCTTGCCCAAGCATTACCAGGCAGAGTTCCCGCAGCCGGCTCAGGCACAATGATGAACATAATGGTTGGAGGCACATTACCCAACGGCGGCTACTGGGCATACTACGAAACCGTCGGTGGGGGTACGGGCGGTAGGCCTGGTATGGATGGCGTATCGGGCGTCCACGTCAACATGACCAACACCATGAATACGCCCATTGAGGTCGCTGAAAGGCAGTACCCAATGCTATTCACATCATATAGGATTAGGGAGGGTAGTGGAGGCTTAGGCATGTTTAGGGGTGGTGATGGCTTAGTTAGGTCCTTCAAGGTCCTTGTCAAGGCCAGGCTGTCGATAATGGCTGATAGGTTTAAGACAAGGCCATGGGGGCTGTGGGGCGGTGGTGATGGAGAGCCTGGCGAAGTTATCGTTAGGAGGGGCGATGGCTCAGTCGTCAGGCTTCAGAGCAAGGCATCGATAGACCTTGAACCAGGCGACGAGGTCATAGTCATGACGCCTGGGGGTGGTGGATTTGGGTCACCTAACCAGCCTAAGCTCACCAAGCCCACCAACTGAGGCCCTCCACTTAGGCGGAATAACCGTTGTTGACCCATACTCCTCCACCACTGCTGGCCCCTCTACAACCTGGCCCATGGGTATGTCGCTGCGCCAGTAAATAGGCGTTTCAACCCATTCATCGAAGAAAACCCTCCTATATGCCCTTGGCCTAGCTTCGCCATCAGCCTTAGGCCTGTTAAACCTGGGCTTAACCCTAGACACCACTGCGAAGACTCTTATTGTAACTACTTCGATGGGTTTATTCAGCCTAAAGCCATAGGTAGCCTCATGCCTCTCATCAAACACCCTCCTTACGCCGTCTAATGTTGCTGGCCTACCCACAGGTATTGTTAACTCCCACCCCTGCCCAACATACCTGACGTCGGCATACCTCAGGAAGTAGTCAACTCTGCCAAGCATTTTAGCTAACCTGTCCTCAAGGGCCCTGAACCCATCCTCAACATCCCTTGGGTAGGATGCCCTAGCCTCAAAGCGCCAATCAGCCATAAGTAGGCCCAGTGAGCTGAATGCGCCAGGTTCAGGGGGTATTACCACCGTGCCTATTCCAAGGTCCTCGGCAAGGTATGCCGCGTGCTGCGGCCCCGCGCCTCCGAAGGCCATTAACACGAAATCCCCTGGATTAAGCCCCCTTTCAACGGTCACAAGCCTAATGGCCCTGGCCATTTCGAGGTTAGCGAGCCTAATAGCCTCAACGGCAGCCTCAACAGGGTCCCCAAGCCTAGACAACCCCTTCACAGCCAAATCCCTGTTGAGCCTCATCTCGCCGCCAAGCATATATTCCCCAATCCTTCCCAAAACCAGGTTGGCATCAGTCAACGTGGGCTCTTTACCACCCCTACCGTAGCATATTGGGCCTGGATCTGCGCCTGCGCTCAATGGGCCAACCCTAAGCGCCCCAGCTTCATCACGCCAAATTATAGTCCCTCCGCCACTGGATACTTCGGCTAGGTCGATGAATGGGAATCTTACAGGATATCCGCTGCCCTTAACTATGCGCCCGTGGTGGACCTCGCCTCCAACCTCATATTCAGTCGTTATTTCAGGTTCATGGTTTATTATTGATGATGCCTTAGCCGTTGTACCACCCATATCAAACCCTATCACATTACTGATGTTGACCATCTTCGAGAATTCGGCCGCAGCCACGGCCCCAGCTGCGGGGCCTGATTCGATTAATTGGACTGGCCTATCGGCAGCCTCATCAACTGTTACTAAGCCTCCCGAGCTCGACATTATGTAGAGCTTATCCACGTTAAATTCCCTCAATCCGTTAATGAGCCTGAGCAGGTATTCGCCGACTATGGGCATTAACGCCGCGTTCACAACCGCCGTCGACGTCCTTTCATATTCCCTCGGCTCCGGCGCCACCCTACTTGACAGGGACACATACTTGAAATACCTCCTTAAAACACTGCCAGTTACCTCCTCGTTGATTGGATTAATGTAGGAGTGTAGGTAAGACACCGCGGCGCTAACCGCCCCCATTGACTTAGCCCTTGTGGCCAATTCCTCAACCTCACGTGGGTCTACAGCCTTTAAAACTGTTCCATCTGCAAGAACCCTCTCATCAACCTCAAACCTGAGGTCCCTAGGTACCAGGGGCTTCGGCTTGGTGAAGAATAGGTCATAGAGCCTGGGCCTATTTTGGCGGCCAATCTCTATAATGTCCCTAAACCCCTTCGTGGTGAATAAGGCCACCTTAGGAAGCTCCAGGCCAACCTGCCCGAGGAGTGCGTTAGTGCCTATTGTTGTTGCGTGGAGGACCTCTGAGATAGGCTCCTTAACCCTCCTTAAGCCATCCAGCACGGCCGCCTCAGGGTTCCTTGGAGTGCTGAGCACCTTGAATGAATATATGGTGCCGTCATCCCTGAGGATTACGAAGTCCGTAAACGTACCACCAACATCGACGGCGACAATAACCACGCCGATGCATAGGTTAGGGACTATTTAAGGTTAGATGCAAGGTTCTTAACACACCTAGGCGCCGCCCTTAGTGGCAAGCACCTATAAGGCTAATACTGCCCTGGGGCCACATAAGTTTTTTATAAGCATATGCTAATGGAGGCTGTGGATATTCAAGATAGGGTCACTTTATATATTAGGAATGTTGAGGAGGCTTTAAGGAAGGTTAAGGATAATGCACCTAGTAGCGATAGGGCTAGGTACGTTATTGAGTTGGCCGAGTCGTACCTGAGGGATAGCATACATTACGCTAAGGTTGGCGATTTTGAAACAGCCCTAGCCACAATATCCTATGCTGAGGGCCTACTAGACGCCTTAAGGATCCTTAACCTGGTTGATGTTGAGTGGAGGAGGCCTAGTGAGTTGAGTAAGAATTTGAGGAAGGTATTTGTGGCCGGGACCTTCGACATAATACACCCAGGCCACTTGGAGTACCTCAAATACGCATGGAGCCTGGGTAGGGTTGTAGCAGTGGTCGCCACCGATGAGGGTGTTAGGAGGGTTAAGGGTAGGGACCCTGTAATACCTGCTGAGCAGAGGGTTGAGGTGCTTTCAGCAATACAGTATGTGTATAGGGCTAGGGTTGGCTACGAGGACGACATGTTTAGGGTTGTTGAGGAGGAGAAGCCCGACGTAATACTGCTTGGGCCTAACCAACCCTTCAGCGAGGATTACGTTAAGAGGGCCCTGAGGGATAGGGGTATTGAGGCTGAGGTCGTTAGAATGCCTAAGCTTAGGGAGTGCCCACTATGCAGTACAAGTAGCATAATTAGGAGGATCCTATCGATGGGCGCCATTGCCAATAATGGGCGTTGAGGAGTCAGCATTTAATACCCACATCACCTATCCAGGTTGAGTGAGGAGGATTAGTGAGAATTACGTGAGGTCAAGGATACCCAAGGGCTTCAACCTAGATGCCGCCAGGCGAATACAGCTGACGCTATCTAAGAGGGTTGTTCAAAGGCCCCTAGGCGAAGTTGACTTGGTTGCAGGCCTGGACGTGGCCTATGTGGGCGAGTCGGCCTACTCGGTGGCGGCCCTATACTCGATTGGCGGTAGGAGGCTTGTCGAGTATGCATGTTCAATAGTTAGGGTCGCCTTCCCCTACGTACCCACGCTCCTCTCATTCAGGGAGCTTAAACCCATGGTGTCGTCGTTCCTCAGGCTTAAGACTAAGCCGCACGTAGTCCTAATTGATGGGCATGGGGTGGCCCACCCATATAGGCTTGGCATAGCCGCACACTTCGGGGTGACCATGAATGTGCCCACCATTGGGGTTGCTAAATCGCTCCTCCACGGCTACATAGACGGCCCATTTATCAGGGACCCCGATACTGGCGACGTCATTGGGCAGGTCGTTAAATGCCCTTCGAGGCAGGTCTACGTTAGTGTGGGTAATTTAGTAACCCTTGAGGATGCCGTTAAGCTGGTGTCGGGCCTATGCCTTAGAGATAGTATGCCTGAACCAATATTAATGGCCCACCAATTGGCCAACTCGGCTAAGAGGGGTTTGATACCCTGCGGTTAATGCGTATTATATATGTGTACCTAGCCCCCTCCTCGCGGTACTCATGGCTATACCCTGAGGCCAGGGCCCTAAGCTTATTCTTAACGACGGCAAGCCCACTAACAAACATGGGGGTTGTTGACCAACCCTTCTCAGGCTGCCACTGCATAACAACCAATTCATCCTTAGCAACCCTCGCTGCCTCGTTGAAAATTCTAACCACTGTTTCTGGGCCGCCAACCGAGTCCATTACAACGACGTCAACGGCCCCATCCCTGATGGGCAGCATTAGGTAGGATGCAACCACGTAATCTCCCCCAGCCTCATTAACGCCCCTCACAATCCTTTCATCTAAACCCTCTGAAACATATATTGAAGCCTCCTGGTAGGCTGTTGATGGGTCGCCTAACACAAGCACCTTGCCAGCCATATGGGGCTTAGCCTAAGGTTTTTTAAAATAATTATGCGGCACGTGGAAATCCCTATAAACTACCTGTATTGAGGTATCTGTGCCTAGGAATTACGACATTGCGCAGGCCAGGATATATGGATCAGCCTCCGTAGGAGTATACCTAGTGGCAAACGACGAATACGTACTTATACCTAAAGACTCGCCGGATAAGGTTGAGAAGGTTGTTGAGGAGGTGCTTAAGGCTAAGGCTATCAGGGCTACTGTAGCCAACTCACCCCTATTGGGGGTTTTCATAGTTATGAATAACCACGGCCTACTACTCCCCTCAGTGGTTAGGGAGGATGAGGTTGAGGCCATTAGGAGGGTTTTAGGCGACTTAAACATAGGCATCATACCCACTAAATACACCGCGTTAGCCAACCTGATATTGTACAATAATAGGAGGGCCCTGGCCTCCTCAATAATAGAGCGCGAGTACCTGAAGATGATAGGGGATGTGATGGGGGTTGAGGTTGAGGTTAAGGATCTAAGGGGCCTTTACGTTAACGGAGCCTTAGCGGTGGCCAACGATAACGGCGTTTTAGCATCCCCGGAGCTGGGGGATGAGGATATTGAGTTTTTGAAGGGCTTCTTCAACATAAAGGTTAATGTGGGGACTGTTAACAGGGGCATTAGCATAGTTAGGAGCGGCCTCGTGGCCAATAATAAGGGTGCTATTGTGGGGGAGTTGACGACGGGCTTCGAAATGATGAGGATAACGGAAACCCTAGGTTAATTGTCAGGACGCCCATTACTCCTCACCGCTCAGGATACCGTCGTCTCATCACTGGTTAGGGTAATTTACACTAGTCTAAAACCTTAACTACAGTGCCCAGTATCTCAGCCCTACCCCCTGTTGGCCTTGCAAGCAGGTTACCGCATATTAGGCACCTAACCTCCACTGAGGCGTGGTCGAAGATTACCTGCTCATTCCCACACTGATTACACCTAACCCTGATGAACCTGGACCTCGGCGCCGGTATTAGGGTTGACCTGAATTTACCCACAATCCCCCTGATCCACTTGGTTTAAAAGGCTTACTGCCCCTTGCCCTGCTCCTCCTCAGCCTTAGCCTCAGCCGCCTTAACGCCTGCTAGTTCAACGAGGATTGACCCATCATCCCTTTTGACCAGCCTCAATTCGAATTTAACAGGGGGCTTTCCAATGCCCCTACTCCAAATGTAGTTGTTTAGGCTGTTGGATAGCTTAACTTTAGTTAAGTCAACCCTCATGTGCCTCGCCACAATCCTCCTAATCAACCTGGCTACGTAGGGTGCCCTCTTGGTTCTTGAAACCTTCTTAACAATCCTCCTCACATTTAGCCTTAACACCACTTCGCTGGACATCTAGGTCACCTAGGCCTTTAGCTTAACCCTCCTCCAATTCCTCTTCTTAAAGTTAAACGTCATCCTCCTATTAGTCTTCACAACAACCCAGGTTGGCGGATTCCTATTGGACTTCGCCGCAGAGGCCAGCCTCAACTTTAGGCCTAGGGGTTTGTGGCTAGCCATACCCATCACCTGAACCTGATCCTGTACTCCCGCCTAGTCTGGCTATATATGCTTTCCAGAATCTTCCTCAAGTCATCGTCTGTTATCGGCACCTTTATCCTACCCGATTGGGCTAACGCTATTAGCTGGTTTTCAAGGGCCTCGACAAGCTCAGGCTTAACGAGCCTCAGGTTATCGAGCCTGCTCCTAGCCTCTGGGGTTAGGATTATCCTTAGGTAGGCCCTCTTCTGAGCCTCCTCATATCTACGCTTCTCCTCTTCCTCAACCCTCCTCTGAAGCTCCTCAAGCTTCCTCCTCCTAGCCTCCTCAAGCTCCTCATCACTAACGTTACCCTCATCGTAGTAGCTCATAACGTAGGACACACATGTGGATGCTTATAAACTTATTCGCGCATACTTAACGCACCTAGCTTAAAAGCAGCCTAAGGCCCATTAGGCTGATGAACAATGAGATCTTTATATAGACCTATAGTTGTAACAGCATAATTACATATATCCCTCATAGGTATATTAGTTATGTTCATGTATTCAACTAATGTTAGTAAACTATATTATTTAAATTGATATATAGTGTTACATAATCCAATAGAGTATATGGAGAAAAATTTATTAACTTCAACAGCCTGTAGGCCTGACCAAGAATGGCGGGTGAATACGAGGTCCCGGCATCGATATTTGGGATGCCTATACAGTCAATCTTTCTGAGGAACACCCTAACAATGCTTTATAGGGCCACTAAACTGGGTGATTTCGACCCTGTGGTTTTCGCATATCTTTCAAGGCCTAAGAGGGTCGTTTCAGTGACAATACCTGTCAAGGTTAATGGTGGGGTTAGGTTCTTTGAGGGGTATAGGGTTCAGCATAACGATGCCCTGGGCCCATTTAAAGGCGGCATAAGGTTCCACCCTGAGGTTACCATTGAGGATGACATAGCCTTAGCCACTTTAATGACGCTTAAGAATAGCCTTGCAGGGATACCGTACGGTGGTGGTAAGGGTGCTGTTAGGGTTGATCCCAAGTCGCTGAGCATGCATGAGCTTGAGGCCTTGGCTAGGGGTTATGTTGACGCACTATATAGCGTCATAGGGCCTGAGGTCGATATACCGGCCCCAGACGTTGGAACTAACCCGCAGATAATGGCCTGGATGGTTGATGAATACAGTAAGATAGCTGGAAGGAATACTCCAGCAGTATTTACCGCAAAGCCCCCTGAGCTTTGGGGTAACCCTGTTAGGGAGTATGCAACAGGCTTCGGGGTTGTCGTTACAGCCGACGTGTTCATGAGGGAGTTCTATAATTCAGGGCTCAACGGCGCTAGGGTTGCCGTACACGGCTTTGGCAATACGGGCCAGTGGGCTGCCTATTGGGCTTCTAAAATGGGTGCTAGGGTTGTTGCTGTGGCCGATACCTCAGGGACGGTCTACGACCCAGACGGCATAGACGTCGCCAAGGCGATGGATGTTAAAAACAAGACCGGTAAGGTTGTAAACTACCCTGGAGGACGCAAATTAGGTTCAGAGGACGCACTCTACGTCGATGCAGACATCCTAATACCCGCAGCCATAGAGAACACTATTAGGGCTGACAATGTGGCTAAGGTTAAGGCTAAACTAATAGTTGAGGGCGCCAATGGGCCAACAACACCTGAGGCAGAGGAATACCTAACCAAGAGGGGTGCCATAATAGCCCCAGACATATTAGCCAATGCAGGGGGCGTCATAATGAGCTACCTGGAGTGGGTTGAAAACCTCCAGTGGATGACGTGGAGTGAGGAGGAGACGAGGGCTAAGCTCGAGGGGATTATGAGGAATAATGCGAAGAGGGTTATAGACAAGTACGTGAGCCTCAAGGCTAAGGGAGTTTCAACAAGGGACGCAGCCATAATAACCGCAGTTGAAAGGATTGAAAAGGCCATGAGGGCCAGGGGCTGGATTTAAAAACCCAATAAATCCCTACTCCCAGTGATGTTAGGGAGTACGGCTGATTAAAAAGTGATGTAGTGGTCCTATGCTGACTCCACGCACTTCAAAACCTGCAAATTCCATAAGTATAGCCATAGGATTTTAAAATGCCTAATACATTGAAATGTTAATGGGCATAGTTCTTAACAGCCTTCAGGGCTACGGCAGCTAATACTATAGTTAAGATTACTACAACGATCACTAGGTATAATATTGTTTGGGTATTTGTAATAATCTTAATTATTGTTGACGTCAAGGTTTCAACCGTAGTTACCGTGGCCGTCGCATTAGATATGTAGGTTGAGGTAACTGTGACCGGGCTTAAAACCTCAACCGTTGTAGTTTTGGTAACTGTGGTAGTTGATGTGACGTTAATAATCCTAGTCACTGTAGCTGTGGCTAAGCCCGGCCAGGCTACCTTAGCCTCATAAATCCTCCAGGCTATAACACCCCACCCTGGGTATGAAACCCACTGCACATTACCATACTCACTCCCCAGCGTCACAACATCCATCCAGAGGTTAGCTACCTGGCTTGGG
>CAYFHR010000042.1:0-9476 GCA_964343155.1 uncultured Thermoproteaceae archaeon
TTGCCCTCGGTGAGGATCCGGGTAGGGAAGGTTTAGCTGAGACTCCTAGGAGGGTTGCTGACATGCTTGAGGAGGTTTTGGAGGGCTATGGCGAGGACGTGGACTACGCATTATTCAGCGAGTCAAGCGACATGGTTACCGTTGCCGGCATTAGGTTCACGAGCCTATGCGAACACCACCTAATGCCCATAATCGGCCTCGTACACATAGCATACATACCACATGGGAGGGTCCTTGGGTTGAGCAAGTTCGCTAGGATAGTCAATAAGTATTCCAGGAGGCTTCAAATACAGGAGAGGTTGACTAGGCAGATTGCCCAGGAGGTCTCTGAGGCATCGGGTTCAGGCGACGTCGCGGTTATTGTCGAGGGCTACCACATGTGCACCATAGTCAGGGGTGTTAGGAATCCCGCACCTCTAATAACCTCAACATACCTCGGTGAATTTAGGAAGAATAGGCATTTGAGGGAGGAGTTTTTAGAAAACATTAGGCCTTTCAGACTAGGCAAATTCCCCATATAATACCCTCTAAGCCTCTGAAATGTAATAACCTTTAAATATTAAGGTTTATGAAATGCCTAATGGCGCTTAAAGACTACTTAACGCTGATTAAGCCGAGGGTCATCTGGCTCCTGGTCCTTTCAGCAATAGCAGGCTACATAATTGCCGGGGGCCTTAACGCCGCTAAGGTTGCTGAATTAACCATAGTTGGCCTACTATCCACTGGGGGCGCTGCGGCGTTCAACATGTATTATGAGAGGGATATAGATGGTTTAATGGCTAGGACTAGGAATAGGCCACTACCCAGTGGCAGGGTTAAGCCTACCAATGCCCTAGCCTATTCGTTAACCTTATCTGCACTGGGCCTCGCATTATCATACCTTTGGCTTGGGGCAATGCCAACCCTAATGGTGGCCCTAGGCTGGGTGCTATATGCCGTGGTCTACACAATTCTGCTTAAAAGGAGGACTTGGCTAAACATACTCATCGGCGGCTTTGCAGGTAATGCAGCCCTGCTGGCTGGTTGGCTTATGGCCAAGCCCCTCAACTTGGAGGCCCTACTAATCTCAATGGCGATATACCTGTGGATACCGGCCCACATATGGTCCCTGGCATACTACAGTAGGTTTGACTATAGGAGGGCTGGGGTCCCAATGATGCCTGCGGTGTTCAGCGACGATGTGAGCATTAGGGTTATTTCGACGCTTAATGCATTATCAATAGTGTACATGGATGCCCTATACGCATTTTACCTAAACAACCTGGCCGGCTACATATTGATAATACCACCGTCAATACTTGGTTTAGCGATATCGATTAGGGCCATTGTGAAGCCTAGCGAGGGCGAATTCTACAGGATGTTTAAGGCAACGAGCCCAACATTAACGCTCTTCCTGGCAGCCTCAATGTTGGCTTCATTCATCAGGTAGGTAAAGTTAAAAAGGCTCAATAATAAGGCGGGTTAATGAGCCAGGGTCAGGGTGAGGCCCAGAGGAATCTGCAGCCATCACCACTACCTGAGGGTGTGGAGGTTGGTAAAGTTAAGTTGACTATAGATAAGGTTGTGGATAACCCCCTATTGAGGCGTAAGGAGGTTTACGCAACAATATACCATGTGGGGGTTTCTACGCCATCAAGGCTTCAGGTTAGGGATGAGTTGGCTAAGGCCCTTGGGGCCCAGGCCGATTTAGTATACGTAATCCACGTATATACCCAGTATGGCGTTGGCGTATCTAGAGTTGAAGCCCACGTTTACGAGGATAAGAAGGTTGCAGAGGCTGTTGAACCCCTCTACGTTAGGTTGAGGAATATGCCTAGGGATGAGGCTAAGAAGATTAGGGAGGAGATTAGGAGTAGGAGGAGGGCCGCTAAGAAGCCTGCTGCTAAGGCTAAGGCTGGTTAGCAAGCCTCCTAACAACCTCCACATGCCCCTTAACCAGGCCTTCATCAGCCCCAAGCACATTGACGAGGTACTCCTCCTCAACAGGGTTAAGTAAGCCGGGGACTATTATAACGCCGGGCTCCCTCAACTTGGGGGGTTTGTCGAGCCTAGAAACAGCTATTGATTGGTCAGGCCAACCAACCCTAGACTCAAATATGCCCAATAGCCCTGAGGACAATAAACCACCCCCAACCCTGGACTCCGCATCTTTAAGGACGGCTAATGCGTCTTCGAAATCCATGAAGCCCCCATCCCTTATGTCCAGCAGGAGCAGTGTGTGGAGCCCCCTCTTCAAATTCTCTGAAAGGACCTCGTAGGCCCTTGTGCTTAAAACCCCCATCCTCGGGTACGTTACCGTGGCCACCGGGCCCAGTTTGTAGATTGATAGGCCTGCCTGGCCCATTGATGCACATATTATACTTATGCCGTTAATGACCCTAACCCTGACGCCTAGCCTAGACGCTGTGCTTAACAATGCGGAGTGGGTTGTGGCCATCATCGGGTCCCCTACGGCAACCAAGGCAACCCTCATGCCCATTAGGGCATTCTTCAAAACAACCCCACCAGACTCCTCCTCGAGGACCCTCCTATCGACCTCATGCACATC
Source organism: uncultured Thermoproteaceae archaeon (assembly GCA_964343155.1). Classification (GTDB taxonomy): domain Archaea; phylum Thermoproteota; class Thermoprotei; order Thermoproteales; family Thermocladiaceae; genus Caldivirga. The sequence continues at coordinate 2,549 of CAYFHR010000042.1, forward strand.
CCTGCCGATTAGCCTAGATACATAGTCGCTGACCCTGGTTGGGAAGGCTGACGTATACCCCTCGACATATATTACGTCCGCCCTCTTCAAGGCTTCAATAGCCTCAAGGCTTACCTGCCCCTCACTAAGCCCAATCCCCACTAGGTATAATTCGCCCTTAGCCATATTCAGCTACCTTACCTTTAACAAGGCCCTTACTTAAGTCTGAGCAGAGGCTCCTTACAAGCTCCTCAGGGCTGTTGAAGTACTTGACCTTAACTATCCTCCTGCTGTCGAAGTATTCGGGGTATGCGCCTGCAAGCCTATCGGTGGAATAACCTGTATTCACCAGGGCGTAGACGGGCTTACCCATTGCATAGGCCATAATCTCCTCAATCATTGTCCCTGACTCGCCACCAAGCACTATCAATGCGTCGCTGCTCCTAACCAGTATCACAGACCTGGCCCTATACTCCATGCCACTCCTAATTGCAATAACCCCACTTGGCACTTCAACATCCTCCTGCTCAATGGGGAGTATTAAAACGGCTGTTAAGCCCCTTTTAACGGCTTCATCAACCACAACCTTCATTAAGCCCCAATAGCCCCCAAGCACAAGTATTGGCCTTGGATTGCATTTCGAAAGCTCATCCACGATTACTGAAATTGCCTTAACGTGGTGTTCATTGTACCCACCACTGTGGGCTGCAATACCCAGCTGCATACGCGCGCTGTGTAGGATGGGCTTATTACACTACCTCCATACTTAACTATAGGTTTATTAACTGTGGCCGTTTAGCTTAATGTAGGGTTAATGAGTGAAGCAAGGATACTGGTGCTTTGCGTCGATAGGGATAATGATGTAGGTAGGCGGCTGAACGTTAAGACGCCCATAGTTGGTAGGGATAATTTAGTCAGGGTTGGTTTAGAGTACATAACGCAATACCCCGATGACTCAGATGCAAACGCCATATTCGGCGCCGTTAAGATTTACGACAGTTTAAAGCCCATATATGGCGACAACATTGAGGTAGCCCTAGTGACGGGCAGTGATGGTGAGGAGGCTGACTTGAAGGTTACTGCGGAGTTGGATAAGGTGCTTTCAACATTCAACGCCACTGGAATAATCCTGGTTTCAGATGGCCCATCAGACGAATTAGTCCTACCATTAATACAGATGAGGAGGCCTGTAATATCTGTGAGGAGGATTATTGTTAAGCAGTCTAGGGGTGTTGAGGATTTCGCAGTCCTATCAAGGTACTACATTAAGAAGGCCTTCACAGAGCCTGAATGGAGGCGCTACACCTTCGGGATACCTGGAATAATACTGATACTCTACGGTATATGGCTCCTAATACCCCAATTCATAAAGCCCATGGTTGCAACAACCCTCTCGCTGGTGTTGGGCGCCTCATTCATGGTCATTGCCCTGAATTGGTATAGGCCACTCGTAATGTTTATAAAGTACCATGAGGCAACATTCTTCACAACGCTAGTCACTTTAGGCATCGTAATCTTTTACGCATCGCTATACGTATATGTGTTTAAGGGTAATTTAATGGACATAATGCTCGGCAACCCATTAACCCTACCTGAAATCGTGGGCATACTTTACGCAGCGTTAATAACAATATATGTCCTTGAAACATACTCGAGGACGAGGCACATACTTTACAGCCACATAGCGTCTATAGCCTTCATAACCCCGTTAACGTTCCTATCCACAATACTTGCATGGGGGTTAAACATAGAGGCCCTGCTACTATTCCTAATATTCTACATAGCGTTTAACGTTGCCGTACTTTCAATAATACTGGCTGTAAGGAGGTATGAGAGGAGGCGTAGGCTACGTTAAGTTAACCTTCAGGAGGAGGCTTGGCCTTGAGCTGGCCTGCATAGAGGCTGTTGAGGTCTTGAAGAGGTTCAGGGGGGTTTACGTCAATTGCCTCGGCGAGGAGGGCTTCATAGAGGTTGCCGGCGACGTGGGGGAGGTTTTGGATGCGTTGAATAGGCTTACGTTAACTAAGGAGGTTGAGTTCAATGGGCAGGTCCTAAGGCCAAGGATACCCATTGAGGTTGGGGGGATTGTTAAGTCTAATGCACCCCACTTAAGGCCTATAGACGCCCTACTGTTAATCAACCTGACGGGGGCTGTTAAAGGACCCCTCCTAGACCCATTTGCCGGCCTGGGGACTATACCTAAGGTGGCTTCACACGTGGGGATCTTCTCAATTGGATGTGACCTATACAGGTTGAGCGACGTTAAGTGCGATGCCTCGGAAATGCCTATTAGGCGTGGTTCAATCGAGGCCATTGCAACGGACCCACCCTTCAATAGGGATTTCAGGATTAGGGGCAGTTTAGCGAGGCTTTATGAGAGGTTCCTCGAGGCCTCATTTGCCGTGCTTAGGCCTGGCGGCTCCCTAACAATGCTAGCCCCATCATACCTGCTCAGCGACGTTTTAGATTACTCAATGTCGATTGGCTATGAGCCGTACTGCATATCTGTAGACCACGTCCATGGGGCGTTATCCAGGTATTTCCTCTGCCTGCGCAAACCTTTAAACCAATAGCCCGAACCTAGGCTGGTGATGAGGCTGAGCTAAGATGACTGGTGAGTAATTATGAGCCTACTGAGGTTCCACGGCGGCTCAGCTAACGTGAGGCTCGACTTCAGCACCAACCTGAACCCAATGGGCACCCCAGACTTTGTAGTGAATATTGTTAGAAACTGCACATACGGCAGGTACCCCGACTACAACTACACCGCGTTAAGGTCTACAATAGCTAAGGCATATGGATTAAACGCTGATGAGGTTGTGCCCGTTAACGGGGCCTCAGAGGGGCTCTACGCATCCATAGCGGCATCGTCGCTAATGGGCATTAAGAGGTGCGCCACATTGTCGCCCAACTACGGCGACTCTGAATTGGCGGCACTCTGCACGCTCCTTGGGATGAGGGTTGATAGGTGTTTAATGTTCGATGGCTTAAAATGCCCTGTTGATAAAGGCTCCTTAATAATCTTAAGTAATCCAAATAACCCAACAGGCACACTACTCAATAGGGATAGCGTCGTTGAATTGGCATCTAAGGCAGGCCTAGCCATAGTTGATGAAGCCTACATAAACCTTTCAGACGACCCAACACAAACGGTAATAGGCATTGATGAGGAGGGCATAGTCGTTGTACGATCCTTAACAAAGGAGCTGGCCCTACCTGGACTGAGGCTCGGCTTCATATGGTCTAGGAACGCCAGGTTCATGAATATTGTTAAGTCAATGCTGCCTTCATGGAACGTAAACTCGTGCGCAGAGGCTGTCGGAGTGGCTATACATGGCGAATATTGGGGCCAGTACACCAGATTCCTTGAGGAGTCCAGGAAGGTTATCAGGCCTTTGAGGGAATTCCTGGCTAGGGGATTGTCTGAATTGGGCTTTAAAGTTATGGAATCTAGGGCCAACTTCATACTCTCAGAGGCCCCCATTAAGGCGTCTGAACTGTATGAAAGGCTCCTGAGGAGGGGCATCGCCGTGAGGGTGCCTGTCGGCTTCTTCGGGTTGAGTGAAAGGCACATTAGGATTTCCGTAAAACCCCTACCTGATGAGGAGGAGCTACTCAGGGCTATTAGGGAGGTTTTCGAGGGGGGTTAGGGGGATATTCACCTTCCTCACAATAATACCGCTGGGCGGTAGCCTTGAGGACGCGGCCGAATACTTCTACCTAGCACCCCTAGTCGGCTTCACGGTGGGTTTAGCCTCATCCCCACCAGCACTGATACCCAACGTGCTGGGCCCCGTATTGGCACTATCCCTAACATATGTTTTAAACGGCTTCCAACACATGGACGGCTACATAGACTTCGGCGAAACCCTACTAAGCCGTAGGGTTGGTGAGGAGGCTTTAAGAATCCTTAAAGACACCCACAGGGGCTCGTTCGCAATAGCGGTTGCCGTGGTCACCATACTTGTGGCGTCTGCATCAGCCATAAGCCTCGGAAGGCTCATGATCTACGCATTACCGCCAATAACCTCAGCCTCATCACTATCAATGTTCATTACGGCGTATCTGGGTAGGACTAGGGGTAGTGGCCTTGGCCACATGTTCGCCTCACTGTCTAAGAGGCCCATTAAGCTACTTTGGGCCCACTTAACATACGTAGCGCCACTACTGGCTTTAACGCCAATAATGCCGAATTGGTGGATTTGGGCTATTGTGCTTGAGCTAGCCCTCTCCTGGATCTGCTCAGTTAGCGTAGTTAAGGTTAGCCACGGTAGGCTTGGCTTCATTAACGGCGACGTCTTAGGCTTCACCAATGAGCTATGTAAATCGGCATCGCTAGTGGTATTCGCTATCCTAGGCGCCTACAGGCTCATTTAGGCCTCAAAACCCTCCTAAGCATCTTAATGAGGGTTCTTGAATCCATAAGGTATGTGCATCCATCAACCTTAACGTAGTATCTGCATTCAGCCACAGGAATAACCTTCTCTGAACCACCCTCAGTTAAAATAACTATAGTATTCTTACCCATTGAAATCACTAGGCCTGATAAGCCGTTAAGCGAACTACTCCTACAGTCAATGGCCTCAACCCAAATAGCCATGTGCCCCGCCCGGAGGGGCTGGGGGTCATTGGTGGGCCTACCCCAACTCACCCCGCCCACGCCTACGGGGCTTTTTAAACTAATAAACCTAACCTTATTAAACCTACCTCAGGGTTAAGCAATTAAATGCCGGTTAATGAAGCCTAGGTGTTTGAGGTTGAGGTTAAGTTCAGGGTTAGCGACCTGAATACCGTGGAGCCTATTGTTAGGGGGTTCGCAGCATTCCTTGAGGAGGCCATTGAGGAGGACCACTATTTCCAACACCCATGCAGGGACTTTTCAAAAACAGACGAGGCCCTAAGGGTGAGGGTTTATGGGAATGGTAGGGTGACTGTAACGTATAAGGGGCCTAGGGTAAGGGGGCCTGGTAAGGCCAGGGTTGAATACAACATAGATGTTGAACCCCTGGAAGAAGCATTAAACGCCCTAAAGGCCCTAGGCTTCGTGGAGGTTGCCGTGATTAGGAAGAGGAGGAGGATATATACATTCGGCAGCTACACAATATACCTAGACTCGGTTGAGGGGCTCGGCAACTTCGTCGAGGTCGAGACCATGGTGAGCGACGAATCCTTAGTAAGCAGGGCTATGGGTGAGGTTATTGAATTTGCGAAGAGTAGGCTTGGGTTAGGTGAGGCGCTTATAGAGCCTAGGACATACCTCGAGCTGGCCCTAGGTAAGGTGTCTTAATGCTCCTGAGGACGCATACCGCATTCACGCTAGGCCTCCTAATAGCCATACTTAAGCTGCTCAATGGGCTAAGCCTAACGATGGCTGTGTTAGCCGCATTGATAGCCTACATAGTTAACCTAGCCTTAGATAGGCTGGGCCACGTTAAGAGGGGTGCTGTATATGTTAGAAGCCCGCTAACCCACGACATCTGCCTATCAGCCCTATGGGGCCTTGTAATTAGTGCAGCCTTCACATACGCATCAATGCTGTTCAACATCCAGGTATATCCCATTGAGGCGGTTTTAATGGGGCCTATAGGTGGGTTAAGCCACATGCTCCTAGACTCATTGACGGAGGAGGGGGTTTACGTGAGGAGGCGTGGCACGTGGCGTAGGGTTTCGATAGCCCACTTCAGGTATAATAACCCTGCATTGAACTGGCTATTCACAGCAATCGGACTAGCACTGATGGCTATTCCACTAATCTACAGGTGATCCAATGATTAGTAGGCTCTGCGAGGTGGTTAAGGGTGTTTTAAACCAGTGCGTCGAGGTTAATGAGGCTTGTTTAAAGAGGTCCATTGCCATAGCCCTCGGATGCGTCGAGGAGGCGAGGGTTTGCGAATGGAGGAGCGACCTAAAATGCGGGGACAGGTACATTGAGGTTGAGCCCATTGAAAGAATACTTAATGGCCTATGCCAGGCGGCGGCCTGGAGGCATGTATGTGGCGTGCAGTCATTAGTCCTAACCTATGGTTCAAGGGTCCCTGAATGGCTTCCTAAGCTCGCGTCCAAGATCTCCGTCGACGTTATATTTATTCACGTTAAAGATTTAAGTATTTTAACCGTTAGCAGTAATGGAAATGTTGAGGCAGGGTGCTGAGGGTAAGGTAATATCATTCATATCTGCCAGCGGTGGAGTTGGCAAGACTACAATGGCCACCCACCTAGCATACCACATAGCCAGCCTGGGTAAGAGGGTCCTCCTAATGGACTTCGACCCTGGAGCAGGGTTAACGACATTAATATTCGGTAAGGAGGCCTCCATAGAGTTTGAGAATAGTGGCAAGACTATAGGCGACCTACTTGAGGCCTATGTCAAAAGGAGGAGTATTAATCCCCAGGACTACATTAAGGAGGTTTCAATGGGGTATAGGGATGATTTAAAGAAAGTCTACATAATACCCAGCGGCGATGCCTTAAGCGACGCAATGAACAGCGTATGGTACTCTGGAAACTTCCCCAACCCTGTTGGGGAAGTTAAGAAGTTCATATCGCAAATATCCCCGAAATTCGACTTCATAATAATGGACACTATACCGTTCTACGAGAGGAGGTATACCATAACGGCAGTAGACGCCTCAAACTACGTAATCCTAGTAACAACACCCTATGGAGGGGACCCATATAGGGTTGGTAGGGTTTTCAGGAAGCTTAGGGAGAGCTACGGCGAATTGTTCAACGACATATTGGGTAAAGTCAGAGTACTGGTTAATAAAGTGTCGCATACCAGGGAGGAAAGGGCCATAGACGAGATGCTTGAACAGTCGGGCGTAGATAGGGGCTTAAGGTTCAGGACAATAATACACAACTACGTTGAGTACTCGAGGATAGAGTCTAGGGAGGGTAGGGTTGAGTTAAGGTGCCTAGGTAATAGGAAGTGTAGGGATGAGGTAAGGAA
>CAYFHR010000043.1:0-9424 GCA_964343155.1 uncultured Thermoproteaceae archaeon
AGGTTGAGTGAGGAGAAGTTTAGGGCTAAGGTTACTAAAGTTTATGAGTATATAAAGGCGCATTTCAGCGAATTAATGGATAAGGTATCTAGGGAGCAGGCAGAGCTTGAAAGTGACCCGTATTGGCTGAGGAACTAGTTGTCAAGGCGCCAGCCTCCATAGCTAACCTAGGTCCTGGATTTGATGTAGTTGCATTAGCCTTAGAGGAACCTGTAGATGTTGTTAAGGTTTCGGTTAGGGATGGTAGCGGTGAGGTAATGGTATACAATAGGGGGCCTTACGGCGGCGACCTACCCACCGATGCCAAGGCTAATTCGGCATATTACGTAGCCATTAGGGCCCTTGAACTCGCAAACATTAAGGCCGACGTAATAATCGACATTTATAAGGGCATTAAGCCGTCAAGCGGCCTAGGAAGTAGTGGAGCTACATCGGCAGCGGTTGCATACGCCTTAAATAAGCTCCTTAAACTTAACCTAAGAAACTGGGATTTGGTGGAGCTGGCATCATACGGCGAGTTAGCATCAGCTGGCGTTAGGCATATGGATAATGTCGCAGCCTCAGTAATGGGGGGCCTTGTCATTGTTAACCAATACACGAGGAGGGTGATTAAGCTCAAGCCGCCGAACCTAAACATAGTCGTGGTTATTGAGGGTTCAAAGCCAAGCACAGGAATCATGAGGTCTATACTGCCGAAGAGCTACGATAGGGGTGATGTCGTATTCAACCTAGCTAACCTAGCCCAATTAACATACTCAGTGGCAGTAGGCGACTCTGAAGGTTTCCTTGAGGTCCTTGAAAACGACAAGATAGCGATGCCGTACAGGATATCGCAATACCCCCACTGGCCTATTGTAAAGGAAGTATTGGTTAATAATGGCGCAAGGGGAGTCACCTTAAGTGGAGCTGGGCCTGCAATAGTCGGCTTCTTTAAAGATAAACCCCCTGTGGAGTCTATTAGAGGTGAATTAGCCAGGCGTGGGCTTAAACCATTGATAATATCAACTAGGCCTAGTGATGTTGGAGTGGAGGAGGTTAAGGTATATAGTTCACAATAGGTAAATATAGCAAATATATCAATTATATTCGGCAACACCCGTAAAACTACCTACATTTAAACATTTGAATGCTTAGGCTACTACATGAAGGTACTGTTTGTAGAGTTCAATGGCGGCGTTAAGTTTGAGGCCAAGGAGCTTAAGTATCCTGGCCCAATAAGCCTCGGCGTTGACTTAATGTACCAATACAATACCTGGAACCTAGACCCACTTGACCCACGCGTACCATTCATATTCGGCATAGGCCCCTTTGTGGGCGGCAAGCTACCAGGTGTACATAGGGGTATTATTGTGTTTAAGAGCCCAATAACCAAGACTATACATGCGTCGGCTGTGGGCGGCGTTGCATACAAGTTCATGGGGGCTGGGGTTGATGCAGTGGTCATAGTTGGTAAGGCCCCTGAGCCAACGGCATTGTTCATATCGAGCGACGGCTATGAGGCTAAGCCCATTAGGCCAGTCTACGAATACGGCGGCTACAGGGGGGTCTATGCATTTACGAAATACCTCCTAGACACCTACAGGGACTTCTTCATAAAGTATAATGCGAGGGCCCTCGTTGTCGGTGAATCAGCTCTAAAAACCTATGACGGCGCAGTATTCTCAATAGATGTTGATCCTAGGAGAGGCGTATTTAAGCCAGGTACCGAGGATTCTGCATCGAGGGGAGGCGGCGGTACCGCACTGGCCCAGGGGCACAACATAGTCGCCATAGTTGGCGGCGGCCAGTTTAAGGCTAGGTATCAGCTAGTCATGAATATGGACTACATAAATAAGGTGTCTGTGGAGGCATTTAAGAAGCCCTTCATACAGGTCATGAATGAGAAGACCGTTAAATACAGGTTTGACCCAAGCATGGGGACTGGAGGGACCTTTGGCGTAAATTACCCGACATATAGGGAGCTTTTACCGTTATTCGGCTATAAGTCAATATACCTTAGTAAGGAGGAGAGGCTAAGGCATGTAGACTACATACTTAAGCTATTCTGGCAACCATTCCAGGAGGAGGTCTTTGTGAAGAGTAAGTCCTGGTATAACTGCGGCGACTTTGGATGCTCGGTTGTTTGTAAGAAGGTTTGGAGGGGTAAGAAGGTTGACTATGAGCCATTCCACGCAATGGGGCCGTTCATAGGCAACTACATTTTTGAAAACGCCGTTAAACTAGTCGACCTCGTCGATGAATATGGGTTAGATGCAATAGAAATGGGCCACTTCGTGGCCTGGATCTTCGACGCTGTTGAAAACGGCTTACTTAAACCTGAGGAGGTTTCACTAAGCGGAAAACCAGTATTCGACCCGAGGGCCTTCAAACCTGAGGTTGACTCCCATACAAATGCCAAGTTGGCTGAGGAGTTGATAAATGGATTGATGAACCACGCAACACCCATACTGGACCTGGTGGCTAGGAAGGGGATTAGGCAGTCGGCCCATGAATTAGATAAGATGTTTGAGGATAGGGTTAAGGCAACCGGCAAATCCTTCAGGGACCTAGTAGTCTATGTGGCATATGGCGATTCAGGCTACATGACGCCCAACTTCTATTGGTCGCCTGGAATAGTCGCACCACTATATGTACTCGGTAGATATTGGACAAACTACCACCCAACATATGCCCCACCCACCGACTTCGCCAAGTCATCCTATGAGAGGGCTGTAATGGAGGCGCTCATTGATGATGCAGGCATATGCAGGTTCCATAGGGGTTGGGCTGAGCCAATACTGGATAGGCTATATAGGGAGGTGACGGGTATGGAGCCTAATAAGGATTTATACAGGCAGATAGCCGAATACTCGATTAAGGCTGGTGCTGAGCCAAGGCCTTGGGAGAGTAGGAGGGCTATGGAGCTTGTGTCGGCAATAGCGAGGGAGGTTGGGGCCAAGGACTGGAGCTTCAACACCACTGAGGATTACATGAGGTGGTGGACGACATTTAAGGAAACTTTAGATTCATTAATAGGAATTAAGGCGAAGTAACCGGATTTGGAATCAAACATTCAAACAATACTACACTACCAGTATGATCCCTCACCCGCACTCTCCATTAGCCAAGACGGCGATGCCAATATGGCTGCGTAGCCTCCGAAGGTCTTGCTGAGCGTCAAGCTTTCCTCAACGCTGCTTGGTATTACGACAAGCTCCATCTTCCTACCCTTAAGCATCATTGTTAGGTTAAGTATCTCATCCTCACCAACATCCTCACTAACCAACACTATTTTAGCCAACCCATTCTGTATAGCGTTCATTACCTGCTCCCTGCCGTATACGAGGTATTCAGGCTTTTTGACAGCCAGATACATTACCTGCTCCATAAGCTTCTTAGCCTTAACATACTCCGTCTCCTTAAGCTTATCCTCAGACGCCTTAATAGCCTCAAGGACACCGCTCTCGTCTGCGCAGCACGCTGGGACTACTGCAATAACCTTTTCTAAAAGCCTACTATCTAAACCTCCCTCCTTCAGGAAATCTTCCTTTGTTGGGCCTGGCCCCGCAACAACAATACCCTTCAGATTAGGCATCTGTAGGAATATCTTATTTGCGTCTTCAGCCACAAGCTTGTAGAATGTTTCTGCCAGATGCTCGGTCTGCCTCTTAAACCTAACCGACGACTGGCCCCCTGCATGGTGCTTATTGGGCACGTAGAATTCAACCTTATCTACAATCTCCCAGTAGCTACCTTTAAGGAGCGCTATCACAGCCTCACCCCTCTCAATGACTATTATGCCGAATACCGATGAGCCAATGTTAAGCATGTCTTCAAGGAGCTCTGTGTGGAAGTGCGTATCGCACACGTATTTGTATGTGTTAATTTTATACGGCGGTATTATAGCGTACATAACCCACTTATATGTGCCGGGCTTCTCCATGTGGAATCCGCCGAATATGGCTAAGCCGTTTGGGGGTGCCTTTGGGGTTCCTTTAAGTGCATTTATTATCCTCTCAAGCGCATCTTGGACATGGGTTCTAGTAGTCTTATCCTTAATGTTGCTGGCCACCGACCACTCGCTCCTAAGCATGTTTAATACGTCTGGTATTGGCCTATCGCCATTGATGTAGAGCGATATTAAGGTTGTTGCATAACCCCTATACTTCTTAAGCATCTGTATGAATACCTTCAACTCGCTCGCATCGGTTATTCCAGTGCGTCCACCTAAGTCACCACGGCGATGGGCAATAACCCTTTATAAACCTTACCCTATGGCCTATTTGACGTTTTCCACGGCGTAAACGTATATGCCGTCTAGTATGCCTGGCGCAGCCTCACGTCCATGTGGGCTTGGCGCGTTTTCACCCCTAGGCGTGGTTGCCAATTCTATGTTTGCTGCGAATTGGCTTACAACCTCCTTATCAATACCCTCCACAATAACATCATCCTTAGTTACCTGAACCTTAACGCCCTGGGGTATTTGAAGCACTATCTTATCCCTCCTACCTAAGAAATTCTCTATCACCAGGCTGCTTCCCTGAACCTTAACGCTCATTGGGAAGTGGGCATAGACTATCTTAAGCTTATACCTCCACCCCCTGGTCACTCCAATTATCATGTTCCTTATATGCCCAGCCACTGTGAATACCTTAGCCTTATCCTTCCTATCAACCATATAGCCCTCGACTAAGACTTTACCGTCCTCAACCCTGATTAGGACTGGCATCCCTTTAAACTCCTTCACTAAAGTACCCATAGGCCCCTTGACAGTAACCCTGTATTCAAGTGCCCCACCCTCAACAGCCACATTAACCCCCTTTGGGACCTCCACAACATCGACAACGTAGGCTTCCCTGGCCATTGGTTGGTTTCCAGCGGGAGGGTTTAAAACGCTTAACTATGCGTGTATTTCAACAATGTCGCCGTCCTGGAGGGTGTAGTTTAAGCCAACCCTCTTGACAACGCCATTCCTCCAAACCCTGGCGTATTTGAAGCTTTTATAAAGGTCGCTATGTATCCTCTGAGCCAAGTCACCTACCGTTGAGCCTGCCTTAAGTACGAATGGCTTTTTAGAATGGGTATCTGACCAGGGTTCCTTGGTATAAACCCTGACGTAGCCCATGTATTTGATTATTAATTCAGCTAACCCCCTCCTATCCAACTCGCACCTGGATAATTCAGCCTTAACTGTAGGTATCGCTAGCTTTGGCTCATCGGCGCATTTACCCGCATTATTAAGTATCGCTATCGACGGCTTATAGATGGGGTTCCTTATCAATGCATCCTCTATGTCGCTTAGGGTTGCTTCACCATCAACATATATTAAGGCCCCGTATATGCCGTAGTCGTTCAGCAGCCTGACAACGTCGCTGTATGTGGCGTCGGTTACCTTGCCCACAACCTGTATCCCCATGCCAACCCTCTTCTCAATCCTCACAAAGCCCCTCGGCTTAATTAGATATATTCCATCGTTAAGCGCCAGATCTACAATCACCTTGAAATCGCGCTCAAAGTCCCTTGAACAGTCAAGCATTATTAAGGCGCCGTCGGCATTTCTGAGTATCGCCAGGGCTATGTCGTTTAATTCTCCTTCACCGTCAAGGTTCAATGAAGGCGCCTTAACGACCTGGAAATAGACGTTATCCTCAATGAACATTCCGGGTATAGGCATCGTCGTCGAATATGGTATGTAGTCCGGCTCAACGTTCGCATTGGTTAGGCACCTCATGAAAAGGGACTTCCCAGACATTGGTGGGCCTATTAATGCTAGTTGAATGTCGCCGCTCTTCTCAACATAAATCCTTAAGCCACCACCCCTAGCCCTCTCCTTAGCCCTCCTCTCCTCAACCTCCCTCCTCAACTGGGCAATCCTCCTCCTAACCCAGTGGACGAGGTTTTCAGTACCCTTATGTTTAGGTACTGCTGATAGGAATTCCTCAAGGGCCCTAATCTTCTCCTCAGGGGTTTTAGCCTCCATAACCTTAATCCACTTAGCCCTGGCCTCGGCCGGCAGGTTAGCCGGCATTTCAGGAGTATTAGCCAACAGCCTATTTTAACCATTTCTAAAGGAGGGTAGGTTAATTAGGCCCTGTGTACTGTTGGGTTGGTGATTTGAAACCAGACAGCTGATGTTGATGAGGCTACGACGGGATGAGGCCTTAACCTAAGCCAAGCTCCTTTTCAGTGGCCCTCCTCTTAACGGCCTTATCAAATATTATCCAATTCCTGTACCACTCCTCGTTCTCCTTCTTAAGCTCCGTTAAAAGAACCTTTGTTAGGTCCCTTGCAGAAACCCTGTCGGCTGTTGCAAACATGCATTCAACCCTCCTCGCAATCTCCCTGGCCTTCTCAACAGGAACCCCCGCCTTGATTAGGCTTACGACAATCTTCTCTATTACGAAGGGCTCCTCCCTACCATCCCTTTTAACAACTACGGAAACCATAAAGCCTAACCCGGCAGATACTTATAAGCATTTACTCCATCTATAGCTATATAGTGCTACTAATCTGCCCAGAATGACCTAGTCCTAATGTACTCCCTCTCAGCCTCAACAATGAGTTCATATAGTTCGTCTTCATTCGACGCATTTGAAAGGATCCTCCTAGCCGTCGCCGCTCCTACGCCGTGGGCCGATATGGCCACCAGCCCCCTCCACCCATGGTCCATTATTAGCCATGCCCTACTCCTAAGCTCCTCCAGGTATTCGGCCTCGCTTCTAGTTAATGGCAATCCTCTACGGGCCTTATCGACAATACGCCTGGCCTCTTCAACATCCTCATCCCTATACTTCAACACTGTTAGGGTCCTAGCCCCGCATTTCGGGCATTTAAGCTCCATGGATATTAGCGAGGAAACCTTAGCAGTCATACTCCATCCACATCTTAGGCATAGTAGCGTCACCTCCCTATTCATAATCCTCCTCTTAACAGAGTCAACAATTATGTTCACAGGAACCTCCTCACCCATCATCGCCCTGGCCCCCACACCACCCATTATCATTAACGCCAGTTTGGATGGCCTCCGCTCAACGAACGTCAATTTGACTGAGCCGCTCCTAACCCCTTCTATAAGCCACCTTAACGCATCCATGTCGAGCTTATCGACTATAATCTCCCTAATAGTCTCCTCGTCGAGGGGCGTGCCGCTGTAGACCTTGATTAACCTGCTAATGTTTACGTCAACATTCCCCTTAGGTAATACTCCCATCCTACGGGCCACCTGTATGAACCTGTATTTATATAGAGTATTGTTCTTTATCGCGTTCTTAACCGTCTCCTCAACCTCCTTGAAGTCCTCGGACAGAGCTCTAACTATTATATTCCTGCCTATTGGCCTTGGGGACTTTATAATGACCCTGTAGGCATCCCTAATATACTCTATCGACATTGCCTGCCTAGCAATCAGGTAGCCAGTCAGGTATAGGCCTAGGGCCTCGTTACCCTTTGTGCCTAGGCATGCGTGGACTATTGTTATGTTACCATACTGTTCAACTACAATGTTGCCTAGGCCTGGTACATATCCATCAAGGTCCTTAGAAATCGCCGACGCCTCCTCAGCCACCTTCTCTAAGTCGGCTAACTTGACGCCGCCGCTGCCCAGTAGGTTGACGCCATGTTTAAGCGCCACCTCCCTCTCCCCACATACTAGTCTAGCGACCTTAAAGGAGACGGGTATTTCATCACCAATCCACTCGGGCAGTGAACCCTCGCTAAACGCTGTTGGCTCAACCTGGACAATGCCCTTAGCCTTATCCACATTAACCACCCTCCATAACCTACCGGCCAGTACAATGACCTTACCAGGCTCTAGTGTTGAAACGAAGTCCTCGTCAAGTTCGCCAATCTGCTCATTATCCACGACGCTGGCCACTGTGAACTTAGCCTCATCAGGTATCATTGATGCGTTCTGGATGTAGTACATCTTTAAACCCCTCCTAGCCCTAATAGTTTCATTATCCAGCTTAATGAGCCTCAGCGTCTTATCCATGAATTCTAAAACCCTTAAAAAATCCTCATAGCTCAACTTGGAGTATGGGTGAGCCCTCTTAACCAAATTATACGCATCATTAACGCTAACCGAATTGCCGTGGTCAAGCACTATACCTGCCAATTGGTGTGTGAGGACGTCTAGGGCGCCTTCATGGTATGGGTAATCGCCCTCAAGCTCCCCTGCCTTAGCCATCCTAGATATTACCATTGATTCCAGGTAGTCGTCGAGGGTTAGGGCCAATATGTGGCCTCTTGCAATGCCGCCATACGTGTGTTCGCTCCTTCCAACCCTCTGTATCAGCCTATCAACCTGCCTTGGGCTTGAAAACTGTATTACCGCATCAATAGCCCCTATGTCTATGCCCAGTTCAAGGCTTGACGTGGTGACGACGACCTTAACTTCACCCCTCCTCAACCTCTCCTCAATACTCTCCCTACGCGTCCTGCTTAATGAGCCGTGGTAAACCTCAACCAAGCTACCCATCTTACCCATTAGTGATGTGCCGAGGAGCTCAGCCATATCTCTGGTATTTGTGAACAACAATATGGAGCCTTTATAGCCTTCAGAGAGTTTAATAGCCGTGTCGGAGGCCTTAGATACGACATCGGCAAATTCCTCACCCCCAACGTAATGCACGGCTACTTCAAGGCCCCTTGAAATATCGTTAACTGAAACGATTTCAACAGGCCTATCAACACCCCCTATTAGCCTTGATGCCAATTCTAAGTCACCTATCGTGGCTGATAGTGCAATCCTCTGAAACTCCCCTGAGAGTTCAACAAGCCTCTCTAAGGCTACAGCTAGCTGAATACCCCTCTTACTGCCCAACATCTCGTGGACCTCGTCGACAATAACCCACCTAACGCTCCTAAGCCAACTCCTCATGATTGGTGAGGCTAAAAGTATTTGGAGGGTTTCGGGGGTTGTTATGAGGAATTGTGGTGGATTCCTCCTCTGCCTCTCACGTTCACTCTGGGGCGTATCACCATGCCTAACCGCAACCCTTAAACCAATACTCTCGCAAATCCTCCTAATCCTATATTCCAAATCCCTATTGAGGGCCCTAGCTGGGGTAATGTAAAGTACCCTTATGCCCGTTAGGTTGCCTGAATTAAGCAGATTGGATAATACTGGAAGTACCGCCGCCTCAGTCTTACCAGTACCTGTTGGTGAGGATATGAGTGTGTGCCTCCCCTTTAAAACGACAGGTATTGCTAGCTCCTGCACCTTAGTAGGCTCCCTATAGCCGAGTTTAGGCAAAACACCCCTAATCAATGGGTGCAGTAGGTCGAAGGCATTCACTGTAAATCCCCTATAAAAACCCTAAATAAATCGTTCTCCACAAACATTATTTATAAAGCCTTCTAAATAATGCACAATGCAGATGAGAATTGAGGTTAAGAGGATTAATGGGGGTAGGGTAATTTACATCAATGGATTTGAGGTTGCCAG
>CAYFHR010000044.1:0-9076 GCA_964343155.1 uncultured Thermoproteaceae archaeon
CCATAG
Source organism: uncultured Thermoproteaceae archaeon (assembly GCA_964343155.1). Taxonomy (GTDB): domain Archaea; phylum Thermoproteota; class Thermoprotei; order Thermoproteales; family Thermocladiaceae; genus Caldivirga. The sequence continues at coordinate 7 of CAYFHR010000044.1, forward strand.
CCATTCCTAATAGCCCAGTCAACACCCTCGTCGAGCACCTTGTTGAGCTCAGGTATGGATAAGTGTAATTTACCTGTTTCACCAACCCCAGCAGGCGCAAGTTCAAATATCGTGTTCACAAGCTCCCTCAACCTAGGCCTAACCTCATCCTCAGTCAGGTCTGTCCTGAGGACCCTAACCCCACAGTTTATGTCGTAGCCTATTCCCCCTGGGCTTATTGTACCCTGGTTTGCGTCTACGGCTGCTACGCCTCCTACCGGGAATCCGTAGCCCTGATGCCCATCTGGGAGCACTATGCTGTATCGGTATATTCCTGGTAGGCATGCCACATTGGCAACCTGTTCAAGCGTCATATCGCCCTTCATCTTCTCCAACAGGCTTTCATCGGCAAATACCCTGGCTGGAACCTTCATGCATGGCTTATACGTCTTAGGTATCTCCCAGACATATTTATCAATCCTCTTAAGTGGAGGTACCATAATTGTCCTTAACATTGATGAGGGTTTAATAAGCTTTATGCGCCCCATAACCCACCGAGGATTATTGGCAATGTTAGCTTAGTCTAATGGCTAAATATGGCGAGCATGAGTATTAGTTGAGGAAAGCCATCATGTGAAATAACTAGGTGTAGTATATTTTCGCTATAATAAGTTTAATAAACGGGTATTTTAAGAGGGGTTGTGGAGCAGTTAAGGCGCATAGACATAGCCTTCTACGGTAGGGGTGGGCAAGGTGCCGTTACGGCAGCCCAGGTGTTGGCTGAGTCAGCGATAGAGTCTGGCCTATTCGCATCAGCATTCCCTGAATACGGCGCTGAGCGTAGGGGAGCCCCGGTGAGGGCGTATGTTAGGATTGCTGGAAGCTACCTAGGGATTAGGGAACCTATAGAGAACCCTGACATATCCGTGGTCTTCGATGTTAGGCTCCTCGACGTCTTCAACATAACCAAGATAACTAAGAGGGATGGGGCCATAGTGATAAATGCAACGCCCCAAGATGCAAGGAGGCTTGTTAGCGACTTCGGAGGAAAAGTCTACTACGTCAACGCATACTCAATAGCCCTCAAATACCTAGGTAAGCCGATAGTCAATACGCCAATGCTAGGCGCATTGCTTAAGGTGATTGGCGTAATAAAGCTTGATGTGGTTAAGGAGATTATAAAGAATACATTCAGGGGGAGGGTAGGTTTATTAAATGCTGAGGCTATCGAGGAGGCCTATAAGTCGGTCGAGGTGGTTAACCCATGAGTGAGCTCAAGTCCTGGAGGGAGATACCGATAGCAGGCTTTGTAACGGAGCCTAGGAGCTTCATGAGGAATAAGACGGGTAGCTGGAGGACCCAGAGGCCCGTCATAGATCAGGACAAGTGCACCAGGTGCCGCATATGCTGGTTATACTGCCCAGAACCAGCCATAGTCGAGCTTAAGAAGCCCTACACCACGAAGAGCGGGAGGAAGTATGAAGTAACATACGAGGTTAATTACGACTATTGCAAAGGCTGTGGAATATGTGCAAACGAATGCCCAGTGAAGGCAATAACAATGGTGCCTGAGGTGGGTGTGGTATGACGGAGGCTGTAGCTGTTAGGCCTGTTGAGAAGCCCAAGGTGGTTGCCGCCAAGGTTGGGTTAACAGGCAACTACGCAGCCGCCTACGCAGCAAGGGACGTGGACGTAGATGTAGTTGCGGCGTATCCAATAACGCCCCAGACTACTATAGTTGAAAAATTGGCGGAGTTCGTACATAATGGTGAGCTAGACGCTGAATTCGTAACAGTGGAATCTGAACATAGCGCAATGTCAGCAGTCATAGGCGCCTCGGCTGCTGGCGCAAGGGTCTTCACAGCCACGGCGGCCCAGGGCCTTGAACTCATGCATGAAACCCTCCACATGGCGTCGGGGTTAAGGCTCCCGGTTGTTATGGCTGTACCTGGCAGGGCGCTGTCAGCCCCAATATCGATACATGGGGATTACCAAGACGTCATGAACGCCCGCGATACAGGCTGGATAATATTCATAGCCTCAACAGCCCAGGAAATATACGATACTATAATAATGGCGTATAGGGTGGCTGAGGACCCAAGGGTATTATTGCCAGTCATGGTTGCCTACGACGGCTTCCTAATGAGCCACACAACAGAGCCCGTCGAGCTCTATGACCAGAAGGTTGTTAGGGAGTTTACGCCTAGGAGGCATAGGGAGAGGATGCTCCTTGACCCACGCCACCCAGTCACAATGGGCGTCTTAGCAACCCCAGACTGGTACTATGAGATTAAGTACCAGGTATTGGACGCGTTAAAGAGGTCCATAGCAGTCATTAATGAGGTTCAGGCGGAGTTTGAGAAAACCTTCGGTAAACACTACTCGGCCGTTGAAGGATACATGGCTGATGATGCAGACTACATAGTGGTAACCTACGGCGGCGCAGCCACATGGAATGCTGTCGAGGCGGCTAAGGAGGCTAGGGCCAGGGGAATTAAGGCAGGCGTCGTTAGGTTAAGGCTATTTAGGCCATTCCCATCATACGAACTCGTCAAGGCCATCGAGGATGCAAAGGCTGTGGCGGTCCTGGATAGGGCCTTGGCCCCAGGGGCTCCTCTCGAGGGCCCCGTCTACTATGACGTATTATCATCACTGTACATTAATGGTATAGATAAGCCACTGTTATCCGTTGTCCACGGGATTTCGCAGCGCACAATATATGTTAGGGATGTTTATGAACTCTTCCAAAAGCTTAAAGAATACGCAGGGGCTAGGCCTAAAGAGACGGTATTCATGGGGCTGAGGTGACCTGAATGGAGGCGAAGACTATTAAGGTTAATTTGGCGAGGACAATATGGGATATCCCCACAGATGAGTATTTTGGGCCAGGCCACCTAACATGCGCTGGATGTGGCCCATCTATAGCTGTTAGGCTTATACTTAAGGCAGCGGGCCCAGATGTAATAGTGACTAATGCCACTGGATGCATTGAAGTAACGACAACACAATACCCCTACACGGCGTGGGGCGTACCATATATACACGTTGCCTTCGAGAACGCCGCAGCAGTCGCCTCTGGGATTGAGGCCGCGATCAAGGTTGGCTTAAGGAAGGGGATACTGGACACTAAGGCTAAGGTAATAGCGTTGGCTGGCGATGGCGGGACATACGATATTGGCCTCCAGGCTTTAAGCGGCATGCTTGAGAGGGGCCATGGGGTATTATACATACTTTACGACAATGAGGCATACATGAATACGGGCATACAGAGGTCCGGCGGAACCCCACGCTTCGCCTGGACCACAACATCGCCTGTGGGTAGTAAGATTAGGGGGAAGATGCAGAGGAAGAAGGACATTATGAGCATAGTCATTGCACACCACATACCTTACGCAGCCACCGCAAACATAGCTTACCCAATAGATTTGGTGAATAAGGTTAGGAAGGCTTTAGCATACCTCGATGAGGGGCCCGCATTCATACACGTCTTCGCCCCATGCCCACCTGGCTGGAGGATTGATGAGAGTAAGACTGTTGAAATAGCTAGGCTCGCCACGGAGACGGGATACTTCCCACTATTCGAGTGGGATCACGGTAAGTTTAGGCTTAACCCGCCAAGCAACATGCATGTCGATAAGTCTAGGAGGAAGCCCCTCGAACTATACCTTAAGCCCCAGGGCAGGTTCGCCCATTTGACGAGTGAGGAGGTTAAGGAGCTTGAGAAGGAGCTTGACGAATACTGGGACTACTTGGCAAGGCTCCTCAAGGCCTTTGGGCAATAGCCGTTAAAATTCACGAACCCTTCAATTTATCCCACGGAATCTTCCTACCGCACTTGGGGCAATACTCCCAATCCTCGCTTAGCAATGCGCCGCAGTAGGGGCACCTATACTCCCTGGCCCTCAACTCCTCTTCAACCTCCATGCGCCTAACCTCCTCAACCTTTATACTCTGCGTAAGGTATTTGCTAATGTACTTCTCCCAGATGCCCCTGGGATCCCTCGCATATATCCTCAACCTCCTGTACGGTATTGTGCTTATGGGCTTCTTCAAGGTTATTTCAACAAACCTCCTCCTTTCATCAATCTTAACGCTATCCACGTCCAGGGGGGCTTTAACAACATACATTTCGTCAAGTATCATGGCGTCCTTGTAGAACACAACGCCCTTAGTCGGTATGAAGGGCATGTTCTGTAGGGCTGAGGCAGCTGACTGGGTTAGGTAAGGTAGCCCTGAGTAGCGGGCTGCCAGGTAAAAGACCGCGAACCATGCCGCGAACATTATCAGGTATGTGAGGAAGTACGTCATGAACAGCCTATAGAACTCTGATGAGAACCTGACGCTGGCCAGGGCGTATTCAACAACGGACGCTAACCTGCCGTAGAATACTGCGTAGACTACCAGGACAACAACCATTAATGCCAGTAATATTCCGAGGTTCATCAAAACCCTCTTAGACAGTGCCGAATATTCTCTACCTAACTCATAGTCCTTCTCCATGGCCTTAACAATATCATCCCTATCAAGCCTACTTAAGGCCTGCCTACGCCTATACTGCTCCATCTCAAACCTATTGGTTGAATAGGTCCTGTAGCCCATGTAAAACGATATCCCCAGGATTATTATCAGGTATGCGACGAATAGGCCTACGCTAACCCACCAATTCCTAATAGCCTGCCCCCAGGCCAAGACTGCTGCAAAGGCTATTGGTGTGGCTATCCAGAAGGTGTATGTGAATGCCTTGGAGGTTGATGCATATGACATTAAAGCATGCTTACTTTAGCGGTATTAAAACTTTCCACAATGGCCAGTATTTGAAACATAGGTTTAAAACCATCCATAGCCCAGAACCCTCAGTGACTGAATTTAAAGTGAAGGTTAACGGCGTCTTAATAAGGAGGCAGTGGCCGTGGAGCAGAATATCTAGGGTTAAGGATGAACTTAAGAGGATGGGGTTTAGGTGGAACCCGGAGGAGTCAACCTGGATAGGCAGTGTTGAAAGGCCTAAAGCCCTAAATGAACTTAAGGAACTACTTGGATTAACGTCTAAGGAGTTTGAAAGTATAGCAAAGCCTCTCTTGAAGGCCTCCATTAAAGTGCCTAATCCTCAACCAAACCTAAGGGACTGCATGATAGGGAACAACGCATATATACCATGTGTAGCCAAGGCCATTGCAGAACAGTACTTCGAGCCAGCTGGGGATTTCAACGAATATTTAAGAAACTTGATAGGTAAAGTTAAGGAATCCTTAGGCGTTGATGACCCCCAGGCATTCAATGAAGCCTTGAAGATACTTGAGTTAGATAGGGCTTTAAGGGAATTTTACGAAAGGAGGATTGAATGGAGGATTGCCGAGCTCGGCAACGGCATTGTTAGGCTGAATTTCTTAGCTAGGGGACTTATTAAAAGTCTGAGGGACATAAGGATACCATACAATATTGTTGATAAGGAGGGCAACATAAAGACGTATGAAATACCTGTAATAGGTAAAGATGACGTCTACAAGGAGGGGGATAAGTGGGTCATTAGGTTTCCGGTGTTTGAAAGGGATAATGTGGCTAAACTCCTGAGGAGCCTAGGCTACGTAGTTAGGGAGGTTCCGTGGAGCCCCAGGAGCATAAAGATACCCTACGACAAGGTGGCGCTACTCAACTTCCAGGAAAGGGCCCTGGAGGCCTGGGTTAAGAATGGGTATAGGGGCACTGTGGTAATACCCACTGGTGGTGGTAAAACATTCATAGCGCTTAAAGCCATAGCCAAGGTTAAGGTGCCGACAGTAATACTTGTAGTCACCGAGGAGCTGATGAACCAGTGGTATGAGAGGCTTAGGAGGCTTCTAGGCATCGACGCAGGCAGGCTTGGTGGTGGGTTTGATGATGTTAAAGACGTTACAGTGGCTATATACAACTCAGCTGTCAAGAGGATTAACGATATAAGGGATAGGTTCGACTTAGCGGTCTTTGACGAATGCCTACCATACAACTCCCTCATCATTACTGATAGGGGCCCATTACCAATAGGGGACATTGTTGAGGGGCGACTGCCCGTGAGGGTTTTGACGCATAGGGGGAGGTTCATGCGTGTGGTTAAATACTTCAAAATACCTCTAGTTAAGAGGCTCGTCAAAGTCATACATGAGGGTGGCGAATTGGTCGCTACGGAAGACCACTTAATACTTACCGATGGTGGATGGAAACCCGCCGCGCTACTGAAGAGGGGCGACATAATATACTTCCACAGTGGGCAAAGCGCACAAGGCCAATTGGCAGGGCATGTTGAGGCTAGTGTGGGGGCTGGTGGGCAAGCACTCATCCAGGTCCCTGAGGGGGCTGTTTTTAGGCCTGTGCACGTGCTAGATGTTGTAGCTTTAAATGAGGATTCTTCAGGCAGCAGCCATACATATGTATACGACCTTGAGGTTGAGGAGGACCACAGCTTCGTGGCCGATGGCGTAGTGGTGCATAATTGCCACCACGTGCCCGCCGAAACCTTCAAAAACGTTGCATTCAAATTAACTGCACCATACAGGCTAGCCCTATCTGCAACGCCGACTAGGAAGGATGGGAACGAGACGCTGATATATGAGACCAGTGGAGGTATCGTATATAAGGCCTCCTACGTAGATATGATACATGAGGGCTTAGTAGTCCCAGTTAGGCACTATAGAATATACACGAAGCTCAGCGATGAGGAGGTCAAGGAGTATAGGTCGATAAGTGACGACAACCCCATAAAGCTCAGGAATGTTGCAGCCCAAGCCAAGTCAAAGATACCTATAGCCGTCAAGATTGCTGAATTTGAGGAATCCATGGGGAGTAAGGTGCTTTTATTCACGCAATATATCGAGCAGGCCGAGGCCATCTATGAGGAGCTGAAGGCTAGGCTAGGCGCTAAGGTTGCCTTGGTGACTTCAAAGACTTCGAATAGGGATGAGATATTTGAAAGGTTTAGGCTAGGCCACATAAAGGTCCTTGTAACAACCACGGTGCTTGATGAGGGCGTTGACGTACCTGACGCAGATGTGGCAATCATAGTGTCTGGGACGGGTTCGCAGAGGCAGATGGTTCAGAGGATTGGTAGGGTTGTTAGGAAGACTGAGGGTAAGTATGAGGCTAGGGTTTACGAAATAGTGGCTAAGGGGACTATAGAGGAGGCTTTAAGCAGTGAGAGGCACGCCAACGATGAGGTTTATGAGAAGGAGTGTAGGAAGGTTGATGAAAAGGACTTGGATAACCTGCTGAACAGGGTTAAGTCAATACTATCTAGGTTTAAGGGCCAGGAGAGGGTAACTAAATACATGGATGAGAAGTAGCGCGTGCCCAACAGGCGGAAGGGTTATCAACCAAGTGGGCCTGGGGGCTTATGGAGAGGGTTAGCGAATACTCCGAGGAATTATACACTGCCACGGATAAATGCCCAATATGCGGCAGTAATACGTTAACCGTAAAGGGCGTTGTATATCACGTGCCCTACTATGGAAGGATCCTGATAGAGTCCGTGAACTGCACCAACTGCGGCTACAAAGACCTCCACATAACCTACCTAGACGCCACAGGGCCTATTAGGATTGAGTATAGGGTTACTGATAGGGATGATATAGAACATGCGTGGATTATAAGGTCGTCTGAGGCTAAGGTATATTCACCGGACCTTGGCTTCATTCTAGCGCCAGGTTCGGCGGGTGAGGCTATGATAACGCCCCTGGAGGGCCTAATGTATAGGCTTTTAGCCTATGCTGAGGCAATGGGCGAGCTCCAGGGTGAGGCTGAGGCCAGGAGGAGGAAGTTCATCGACGACGTAAACAAGGCGTTGAGGGGTGAGTTGGAGTTCACAATAGTTATAGAGGATCCGACGGGCAGCAGCATGATAAAGCCCCCTGAGGGTAGGGAGGGTAAGTTGAGGGTTGTTAAGTTGGCTTAACGCAGCAGCGGCTTGGCCAACTGGGTTATCTTCTGGACCCAATCCTTAGCCTTAACTATGGCGCTTGCCACAAGGACACCCTCAGTACCTAACTCCAGCGCCTTGGCAACGTCCTGGTCATCCTCGATGCCAGCCCCCGTTATTATGTGCACCGCCTTGTTAACCCTCCTAACGGCCTCAACAGTCTTAACGACGACGTCGGGTTTAGTCCTACTGACAGACCTACCTGTGCCTATGAGTTCAGGGGGCTCCATCGCAACGGCGGTTGGTTCAAGGGCCGCCGCGGCAGCGCTTGTTGAAGGATCTGGGGCACATATGAGGGTTTCTAGGCCAATCGACTTGGCCCTGTCCACAAGCCACGATATGTCGTTTAACTGAAGCCTATGCTCACTATGATTTATAATGACGCCAACGGCCCCAGCATCCTTAACAAATTCAAGCGGTATGAAACCTGTCCTAGCCCCTGGTTCAAACGGGTCTGCGGACTGGGCGTAGACTGGTATTGAAACCGACTCAGCTACAGCCCTCAGGTATGTGTGGGGTGGGGCAACAATTATGTTTGCCCCAAGTTCCTTAGCGACTGCTTCGGCAGCCTTAGCCAGCTTTACAGCACCCCCATTTAGGAGCTCTGGGTACGCCTTCATGTTTATTATAAGGACAGGCGTCTTCATAGAGTATTAGTTTAACCGCCCTGTATAAGCATTACCTCGCCTCCAGCCTCCTTAATAGCCCTGATCGCCTTAGCCGAGGCCGCCTTAACCTTAACCACAATAGGCTTACTCACCTTACCCTCACCCAGCAGTTTAACGTAGCCCAATTTCGTTAGGTCGACAACGTATTTACCCTCCTTAACCTCAACAGCCCCCTCGCTGGTTAGTTTAGCTAGCAGGGCTTCAAGCTCGCCAACGTTAATGACCTTGCCAACCCTCTCAAACCTGCTCACGAACCCATGCTTACCTATGAGCGGGTATAATTCACCGTTAGTGGCCTTCAGGAGCCAGCTCTTCTTATGCTTAAGTAAACCAGCCCTACCCCTACCACCACTCTGGCCACTCTTCCTATGCTGGCCAACCCTACCCCATGAATGGGTCCTCCAACCCCTAAGATACTTAGACTTCTTCTCCCTACGCCTCACGCCCCCCGCACGGTTGCCGGGTTTAAAGCTTTTAA
>CAYFHR010000045.1:0-8744 GCA_964343155.1 uncultured Thermoproteaceae archaeon
TCACAGATAGCTTAATCGACTCAACCTCCATAGCCTGCCTGACTATGTAGAATAACTCATCGTAAGATACGGTGAAGGGTTCTATACCCACGGCCTCCCTGACTATAGCTAACCATTCCCTCCCCGTTGTGGGATCCTTAGGGTACTTTGGATTATACATATTTAGTATTGGCTTAAGCACCTTTAAACCTGGGTTAACCAGCTTTGCGAATTCCACAATCCCCCTGAGCGACTCTACGGAGCTGTGATCCACAGTAGCTACAGGTATTATATGTGTTGAGGCCGATAGTACCGATGCCAGTATCGACCTGTCGAAGCCTATTGAGGGCGTATCCACAATCACTAGGCGGGGCGATAATGCATTAGCCACGGCATCTATAATGCCCCTAATCCTAAAGCCTATAATTGCCCTATCCCTCATCGAGCCTGGTATTGAGAAGACAACCCTGAACTCGTCATTGTCAACCCTCCACGACTTGACGTAGAAGGCGTAGAGGGGGTTGCTTATCACGCCGGTTAAATAGTCCACTATCGTGTATTGCACATTAAATACCCCGCCTAGGAGTATTTTCGATGCAGTCCCATTATCAACGCCTAGGTCTATGAGGACCACGGGGTATTTTGAGGAGGCCCTAAGCCTGTAGGATGCTAGGACCGCTAGGTTTACGGCTATTGTAGTCTTCCCAGTCCCACCCTTAGTACCACTTACAACGGTTACTATTGGTATTGCCAATTTAATCACCCGGCCTCCTCGGGCTCCTATTCTTAACCTCCTCAGGGCTCAGCTCACGCCTAGGCTCCTCAACAATGTACACCGTCCTCTGCCTAAACGCGTTAACAATTCCGATTATCAGCAGCGCTAACCCTATGAGGTAGGTTAATGTTGCGTAAAGCACCCACCCCATTAGGGCTAATGAATACCCTCCTACGTTTGCTATGAAGCCTATTGCGATTAGTATCAGCCTACTATCCATATGTATGCTGGATGCCTATTGTTAAAAAACGTTACTATGCTAGTGTTTAACTATGGGGTATGGTATTACTTCTTTAATTGAGTATTGGCCCGTCAGCACCATGACCAGCCTATCGATGCCTATGCCTAATCCACCCGTCGGTGGCATTCCGTAGCTTAGGGCCAGGACGAAGTCGTAGTCGTATGGGTGGGCCTCCTCATCACCCCTCCTAAACCTTTCCGCCTCCTCCTCGAAGAACCTGTGTTGGAGGATTGGGTTATTTAGCTCAGTGTATGCGTTTGCAATCTCCATGCCCGCTATGTATAGTTCAAACCTCTCTATAAGCCCTGGCTTAGACCTATGGGGTTTACATAGCGGCGTCGTCTCCTGCGGATAATCCATGACGAATGTTGGCTGTATTAGCTTTGGCGCAACAAGCTTATCGAACAGCTTCTCAACCATAAGCCCCCTAACATATTGGCCACCCCTAGGCACTAGGCCATACTTATCCATAAGCCTCCTCAACTCCTCATCAGTCAACTCCTCAACATTCCTGCCAAGCTCATTAGACAGGAGCTCATACATTGTGGCCCTCCTGAAGGGTGCTGATAAGTCAACTTCAACCTCACTACCATCCATTAGCCTGTATTTGACCGTCGATACCCCAATAACCTTAGCCACATGTTTAATCAACTCCTCCGTAAGGTTCATTACGTCTATGTAGTCGGCATAGGCCCAGTATAGTTCAAGCATTGTGAATTCGGGGTTATGCTGTGCGTCAATATCCTCATTCCTAAACACCTTACCTATCTCATAAACCTTGTTAAAGCCCCCTATTATGAACCTCTTCAGGTATAGTTCAAGGCTAATCCTAAGGTACCAATCCTCGTCGATCGCATTTATATGCGTCTTAAACGGCTTAGCCAATGCGCCACCGTAAACTGGCTGTAGTATAGGCGTCTCAACTTCAATGAACCCCCTTGAATTCAAAAACTCCCTGATCGCCTGGATAACCTTAAACCTAGTCAGCATAACCCTCCTGGCCTCACTATTGTATAGGAAGTCGAGGTACCTGTGCGTATACCTCCACTCTGTGGTGTATTTGCTCCAGTCGGGTGGGTCGAGGAGGGCTTTGGCCAATATCCTGTAGTCGCGTACGAGCAGTGTTAATTCGCCCTTAAGCGTATAGAATAGGTCCCCTTCAACACCTATTATATCGCCCCTATCGACATATTTGTGGAACTCCTCAAACCTATCCCCAAGCTCATTAACCCTCAAATATAGTTGAAGCCTCTCACCCTCATCGAAGATGTCTACAAAGGAGGCCCTACCATGCCTCCTAATGTTAGCCACCCTACCCGCAGTCCTAATGCCCTTAAGGAATGGGTCGTGGCTAACAGGGTAATTCTTGGCAAGCTCCCTTATCTGGCTTATCGTATGCGTTACCTCGAACTTATGCGGATATGGGTTTATTCCCTTAGCCTCAAGCTCCTTCAACACCTCTAGCCTAGCCGGATCCCAGGGTGGTGTATTCATCTAGGGCCTTACAATAGGCATCTGTTAATAAACCGTTCCCTCCAGGCTCACGGCACTACTTAGATATGATGTATGCGTACCTGCCAGTCTTCACCATGGATAATGGCTGTTCACCAAGCTGTACAGATGGGCTGGGTATGCATGTTAGCTGGAGTCCGCCGAAGTTGAGTAGAATCCTTATGGAGCCCCTGGCCTCGTGGAAGCTTAATATTTGGCATAACCTATGCATGATAACCATGTTTGGCGGATTTAAGCGATGTTCAATGAGCCTATGGTTCCTGGCGGCCGAGATCAGGGACTTAACCTTATCCCTCACCTCACCAACATACTGGGCCAATTCATCGGCCTGGACGGCGCCTCTAACCACCATGTTAATCCTCTTCAAGTCCACCAACGGTACAAGGGCATTATCACCCCTAACGACGCCATTCCTAACCGATGCCTCAAGCCCAAGGTAGGCTAATGCGAGGTTTATTGAGTTGAAGTAGGGCGTATTCACCAGTACGTAGTCTAGGTATGACCCCAGGAAATTCTCCGACAGCAGCAGTTCAGAGAGGGATGCGAGGAGGTCTTGCATTGTTGAAGCCTTAACATTGGTTGAGGGTATCATTGGCCATAGGCTCAGTTCAATAGACCTTGATGCGTCTTGGTTTAGGCTTAACATCGGCGGCCTTTTATCAAGCTTAATAAGGCCGTAGCTGGCTAAGTCGCTGAATGTTGAGCGGGCGTTTAAGGCGTAGTTATCTATGCTTAGGCCAAATATGTGTATGAGGTATAGTATCTTCGGCAGCCTGGGCCAGGAGATGAAGATTCTGAGGCTTAGGGGGTCTATATCGCTGTCCTTGTTGAAGTGGTCTATGAGTATTACATTGCGCCCACTGGGCTTTGACTCAAGCCCCACAACTATCGTATATGGATATGCCGACGCCAGCTTGCTAACCCTCGCATCAATCGATGTGGGCGAGTATGTTAGGTGGCTTTCTAAGCCTAGGTAAAGCCTGTATGTGAGTAGTGATAGTGCAAGCGCAATATTGTATGTTATCGGCGAGGTAACTATCAGCAATGGCCCACTACTCCTCAAAGCCTCCTCAAGCCTACCAACACCACTGGACACGGGGTGTAGCGGCGCCTCCTTAAAGAATATTAATACCCTAGAGCCCTAGGGGAGTGTTTTATGTAAATGAACCCAGGAACCCCCTCTTCGGAAGCGCCTCCTGTGGGCCAGTTAAGGTGCTTGGAGTGCCCATGGAGGATACCTTAAGCTTCAGGCCTGGGACCAGGTTCGCCCCAGGCGTGTTGAGGCTAATCACACCTTATGTTGAGGCTAACCCAACAGAGGACCTGGGCATCGACCCCGTGGGGGGCTTATGCGACCTGGGCGACGTCCAGCTTAAACAGGGCTTAGTTAACGACAACTTGGCTAGGGTGGTTGAGGTTGAGGAGGAGGTTTTGAGGAGGGGTGACTTGGTGATTAACATAGGTGGGGAGCACACATTATCACTGGCCGTGGCCAGGGCCATAGGCAGGGCCTACGGCTCCGTGGGGGCATTCATACAGTTTGACGCACACCTGGACCTTAGGAGGGAGTGGCCCCCTGGGCAAGCATTAAGCCACGCCACGTTCGCCAGGGTCCTCTTAGATGAGTTGAGGCCCACCATTTACGTTAACGTAGGCTTCAGGGGCTATGATAGGGAGGAGCTTGAGTACGCCCAGTCCCATGGAGCAATCCTAGTGGATTCTGTTGAGGCAGCTGAAATGAGCCTCGGCGAGTTTTACGAGGTGTTGAAGCCCTTGGATGGTGTTAAGGGGCCAGTACACCTATCGATAGACCTAGATGTCCTAGACCCCTCAGTGGCGCCTGGGGTGGGTAATCCTGAGGAGGGTGGTTTAAGCTACCTTAAGCTGTACGGCCTATTAAGCGTCGTAATACCCATGGTTGCGGATAGGCTCAGGGCAGTCGACATCGTGGAGTACTCACCCCCAAACGACATCAGCAATATTACCGCGGTGCTGGTTTCAAGGCTAATACTTGACGCCGCTAACCTCTACCTATGGTCTAGGGGCTGCCTTAGAAGTTGAATTCACCAAGGCTCCCCAGGTCGCTTGTTGCCTTCTCTGAAAGTACATCATTGCTTATTGCAATGCTGTATTTAAGCCTGGCAACATATACGAAGTTATCCCCCTCCTCACTAGGCCTTAACGGTATTTCACCACTGATCGATGCGTAGCCCTTCTCCACGCCATTCCTAAGTAAGCTCCACTTCATCTTAATGACCAGTGAATCACCGCTCCTCTCAATGCTCCAACTCCTCTCACCGGGCTGCAGGTCGTATGTTGCTGAATACTCCTTAACCATGTTCATGAATGAGCCCCCTTCACCGAGGGGTTGGCTTAAACCAGCCTCCTTAGGCCACCTCTCAAGCCTCTTCAACCTAGCCTCCTCGGGGGTATTTTTACCAATCCTGATGGGTACCTCAACCTCAGTCTCATAGACCGTGGTATATTCACTAGCCATATTAGGCTGGGGGTTGGGAATAAATAAACTTGATGCCCCTCCCAATGCCCCAACACGTAAAGCCCTAACAGGCGCCTCACCATAGGCCCAGGAAGCATGTTTAAATGTCGGTTCACTGGAAAAACGCTTAATTACCCCCTTAGACACAAAGCCCGTGGACCTAGCCTCAATACTTGTCCTAGGCTTCATAATCGCTATCCTACTGGCCATAGTGGGCATAATACTTGTAATAATCGACGCCGCTAGGGGTAGTGGGGGTGAGGAAGGTAAGAATGTTAAATATGGTGGGGTTGTTTTAATAGGGCCTGTACCTATAATATTTGGTAAGGATTCTGAGGCTGTTAAATGGGCCGTCATATTGACGATAGTTGCCGTTGTCGTGTTTGTAGTTCTAATACTTTTAACCTACGGTGTATTGGTATGAGGCTCTACCAGATTGGCCTGGCGCTAATATTTGCAGCCGTCATAATACCGATAATCCTATTCTTAGCCATAGCCCTGCAGGCCGCCCAGCAGGCTGGGGGTAGGGTGATATGGGGTGGTGCTGTCGTTGTCTTTCCATTTCCAATAGCACTGGTATTTGGCAATGAGCCATCGATAATATCTGCATTATCCTGGATCGCGGTTGCATTATTTATAGTGTTCCTAGTTCTGGCGATAATATGGGCTATACGCTGGTCGAGGGCTAGACAGTGAGCTCCATTATAACTAGCCTCCTCCCATCTTGGCTGGGCAGTATTGCGGTTAACTTGTATGAATCACCAAAGATTATTGCTGAAACATCCTTATCCAGGTGGACCTCTGCGTCGACGCTATGTATGCTGCAGCTCTCACACCCCCTAGCCTCATTTATAACATCCCTAATCATCGTCGGTATATTGCCCCCATCAACCTTGGCTGATATGAATAATTCGCCGTGGTCGCCGTGTGAATGGTAGTCTACTTCAACATCTTCATTATTATACTTATCCTTTAATGTAGAGGCCAATTCACTGACGCCACTTATGAATTCGGGGTTGGGGGCATGTATGTGCTCCTCCTCAAGATCCTCATCCTCCTCTCCCTCCTCGGATTGGGCTGGCACAAGGACTATGCTCATTACAAGTTCAAGCTTTGTCCCTGACCCGATCCTCTTAAGCTCATTACTAAGCTTCCTCCACTCCTCAAGGCCAAGTTTAACCTGCTTAAAATCAAACACCAAGGATTCGTGGGCGCCGCCTTATTAACCTTTGCCTAAGCTCCACCTATGATAGAGCTGCTCATGGAGGCGTTAATGAGCCTATGCGAGGCAGTCTACATACCCCATAGCCTCATTTTAAGGTATGGCGGCGTCAACGAGGTTGCCGTGCAGGTTGCCTTAGGTAACCTTAAGTTATGTAGGGGTGAGGCCTATGGGGAATTGGCATACATGGCTAAGCCACCTATAGTCACCCTGAGGGGCCCAGTTAAGGCTAACTGCATAGTCTCTAAGAGGTGCGGTGAGGCCTTGGAATTCAGCATCAACATCCCTAGAAAACCCCTCATAGTGATAGATGTCTCAATGTGGAGCATGCATACTAGGTCAGAGTTAAATAGCCTCATCAGCCAGATTATAGAGTCTATTAGGGAGGTTAGGAGGTATCTTTGGGATGGTGCATTAGCCCTAACGGGCGTTGACGAGGGGTTCATGGGGATTTTCAAGAGGGCCCTAGGCGGCATGAAGACTGCGGTAGGCATATTTAAGTCGATAAGGGATGTAGCCCTAGGCAACGCGGTGGTCCTAGACCCATACGGCGACGTTGAGGCTGACGAATCTTTGATAAGGGGTGCGGGTGCATTCATAATTGGGGGTATTGTAGATAGTGAGGTTGCCAAACCTAGGGCAACGGCCGAGCTCGCATCGAGGCTTGGCCTAAATCTGCCTAGGGTCAGGTTAACGTTCAAAGGCTCATTAACCGGTGTTCCGGATAGGATTAATAAGATTGTTTCAATAATACTCATGGTTAGGTTCAGCGGCTACAGCCTTGAAGACGCTATATTGGCTAACCAGTCGAGGGCTGATAAGTACAGTGCGTTAAATAGGCTGGCGAACATGTGTAGGGCATGTGACTACGCCAAACTGGCTGAGCTAGCCTATAGCCTGGGTTTGCCAGGTGATGAAAAGACTATGGCTGTGGTTCGTAGGTTTGCAAATAGGGTTAGGTGACTATGTATTCATCCCCCCTCTTCTTGATAAACCCAGCATAGGCCCCCCATTCAGAAAGCAGTATTGCCAAAAGCTCCCTGGTCCCAGGGGCCCTAAATTCGGTATAGCCCTTGGCGGCTAAGGCTGATATCAATGTGTCGAGGGTGAATGGCCCATTGGAGCCCAGCTCTATCGCCGTCTTGAAGGGCTCCAGCCTGGACAGCATGTCCCTAAGCATCCTCCTCCTCTCAGGTATCTTAGCCCTGAGGAACTTCAACCCAAGGTCAGTCACCGATACGTCACCTTCATTAACCATGACTAGGCCTAGGTAGGCTGCGGCGTTTAGATTAGGTATTAGGTCGTCTAGGTCCGCGTCCATGTGTTGGGCTATCACGTATAGGTCAGCCTTACCCCCAAAGTCGTTGACGAGGGTATCTATCAACCCTATCACGTCCGTCAACCTAGTGTCCAGGGGCATTACAGGTTCACGCTGGGACATATCTACACATACTACGCTTAGGCTTGGTTATTAACTTTTCGCAGACTAGCTCTAGAAGCCCCTTTGCCTACTTCTAATGATGTCGACCCAGATGTTGTCCCTGACGAATGATGGCAGTCCGGGGGGTTGTTCAAGGACCTCAATCATGTTTTTACCAGCATTCAGAGGTGCCTTAGACATAAGCTCCTTAACCTCCCTAAGCTCACTCTTAATCAACCTAACCTCGTCAATGAGCTCCTTCAACATTGGCTCAATCCTATTCAGGTATTGGGGCATGTAGTCTACGTGCTGGCTCTGGGGTATGGCTACACTAAACGTGAATACTACATTAACCATAGGCGCTGTTTGGGTGGGCCACTGTTGAATGTGCGTATTGCCTTGCCTTAAATCCTCAGCCTCACCCCCATTATTAGCCATGGCGGACTTATACTTCGAAATGGCTTTATAAACAGTGTTTATCGATATGCCAAGCCTCTGGGCTATCTCCCTCGGCTTAAGCCCCTGCTTGAAGTAAAGCTCCCCAACCGTAACCTCAGTCCTCGACAACTTAACCATCGTGTATCCACCATTTAGGGTTAAATAATGTTAACGTTCAGGATTAATAATAATCCCTGTGTAATACCTATATTAGCTCAATTTCTATTTTAACATTATCCGGAACCCTCTCCCTCATCAACTGCCTAATGAACCTTTCATCAGCCTCAACGTCGATGAGCCTCTTATGAATCCTCATCTCCCAGTGGTCGAACGTATGGTACCCCTGCCCACTTGGAGCCCTCCTAACAGTAACTATGAGCCTCCTGGTTGGTAGCGGTATTGGCCCCCTAACCTTAATACCCATCTTCTTCGCATCATCAATAATCCTGCTTGCCAAGTCATTAACCTTATCTATCTCAGTCCCCCAAATCCTAATCCTAACAATCCTAGGCATCGAAAACGCTGCACAGGAACCATTTATAAAATTTAGGCTAGAACCTCCATGAAGAAAACCTTAAAACCCTACAAGAAGGCGGATAAATGGGCCCGTAGCTCAGCATGGATAGAGCGGCGGCCTCCTAAGCCGTAGGTCGTGGGTTC
>CAYFHR010000046.1:0-8626 GCA_964343155.1 uncultured Thermoproteaceae archaeon
ATGTGGTCACGTTTATTAAGCCCTATGGCTTATTGCCTTTTGGTGATGTGGATCTCGAGTTCTGAGTAGTGAGGAGGGCTCGCATGGCTGATGAATAGTCACCATGGCTCATTCTTGAGTTTAAGTAGGTAGGCTCCGGTGTTTGTTGCTAGGTGTATTGGCGGCGTTACCACTATGGCCGTTACGGCTATTGCGGTGGTTAATAGGCTTGGGTCCGTGAAGTGCAGCGCCAGTAGTGAGGCTAGTAGGAAGTCTAGCTGGTCTAGGAGTGGTGCTGGGTCACCCCTCTTTAGGCCTAGCCTCCTTTTAATAAAAGCCCCAAGCATATCACCCAGTAGGGCTGCTGTAGACATGGCTAAGGCATCCGTTAGCGTTGGGTAATTGAAGGTTGATCCAGCTAACAGCCTAATGAGCAGTATTGTGGCGTACCCACCCAGGGTGCCTATGGCCACGCCCACCGCTAAGCCTTCGTAAGTTTTGCCGTCACCCAAGATCCTTTTACCGTCGATAAACAGCCTACCTCCATCTACTGGGTGCGCCCTCCTGAAGATCCTCCTCGCCAATACAGGCGCCGCATTGGCCACATATGGTGGCCATATGATTATTAGCGTCTGGGCCACCAGCCACGGTATGTTCATTGCTCGGTCGGCCTCTCGTGGAACTTGTGTAGGTGCGTTAAAACGCCCTCCCTATACCTAAACACCCTGCCGCAGGCTAGGCAGACCCACAGCGTTATGGGCCCCTTCTTAACCATGGCCACCATGTGCTCCTTAACATGCCTCATTGCCGCATTCATGTTCTTAGCCCTGAACCCACATATGTCGCATACGTAGTTCGTCCCAGTCACCTTAACGTGCCTCCTCATGTGCCACACAACGGATTCTATAGGTACCTTAGCGCCGCACTTAGGGCACACAACCTCGGTGGGTAGTTGAACTACGGAGTAGTCTAGCTTAAGCCCCGATACCTCGCCTGAATAGTTGCATAGGGGGCATAGTACAATCTTCTGGGGTGAACTCAACGCCTCAGCCATCGGCGCCTTAACCATAGCCCCCTTTTAAGCGTTAAACCTATCCGCAGCCTCCCTAACCTTAACATACAGGTTGGCGAGCCCTGCATTAGCCATGAGGGCTTCTACGAGCTTCCAGTCAACGTGCCTTAGGTTGAAGTATCTGAGCAGGCCGACGTAGTACTCGTCGTTAATAACCATTGATGCTAAGTAGTCCTCTAGGCTAACGTGGGGTAACCCCCCTATGTAGACTGCCCTATTTGAAAACCCTGGGTTAACGACCTTGAAGACCCTTAAGCCCAATGAACCTAAATCAACCTTATCCAAATCCCCAATGTAGATCGCCAAGTCGTCAGGGGCTTCAATGCCCCTAACCCTCCTAACCATTGATGAGGGGCCGCAGGCAACCTCAACACTGCCCCTAAGCATCCAGTAGGCCTCCTGGCAGTCCACGGAATGCTTAAAATGAATAGGCCTATAAGCCTTCTATGAGCGTGAAATTCGAGGTTATAGACGTGGAGTATCCACCCAATTCAAACGTCATAATCGGCTACAGCCACTTCATAATGACCGTCGAGGACATATATGAAGCCCTAGTAACCTCAGTGCCGGGGATTAGGTTTGGCCTAGCCTTCTGTGAGGCTAGTGGTAAGAGGTTGATTAGGCATGAGGGTAATGATGAGGAGTTGAGGAAGGCTGCGGTAAACCTGTGTTCTAAGATAGCTGCAGGCCACGTATTCGTAATATTCATCAGGAACGCATACCCGATAAACGTCCTAAACGCCCTGAAGAACGTGAGGGAGGTGACTAGGATAATGGCTGCTACGGGAAACCCACTATCACTCATAGTTGCTGAAATAGCCCCTGAACGCAGAGGCCTAATAGGCGTCGTCGACGGCCACTCACCCCTCGGCGTGGAGGGGCCTGAGGATGTTAGGGAGCGTAAGGAGATTGTTAGGAAGTTCGGCTATAAGCTGGCGCCCTAGTTCCTCAACCTAGTACCTGTTCGAAAAGCTTCACGGCCAGCTCAAGATAATACTTAAAACGTTTCAAGAAGCCTACTGTTAATGAAGATATTTAGGCTTGTTAACAGGGGCTATGTGGGTAACTTCGCGTTGATTGGCGGTAAGGTGTATGTACTTTTAGCAGACCCCATTACGGCACTTAAGGTTAAGGCCGAGGGAGGTGAAGTACCCCTAGGCCCTGAGGTATTCCTCAACCTGGATGAAATCCTCTCAAGGGACTACACATTCAATGGGTTGAGGATGACAAAGCCCTACGACCCACCTGAGGTTTGGGGGAGTGGCATAAGTTACGAAACCTCTAGGGCAAGGTACTCTGAGGAGGATGTTGCAAGGATAGGGGGTAAGACCATATATGAGCTAGTCTATGATGCTGAGAGGCCCGAAATATTCTTCAAGGCTACTGCAAGCAGGTGCGTTGGGCATGGTGAACCAATAGCCGTTAGGTCCGACTCAGAGTGGACTCTTCCAGAACCCGAACTGGGCGTTGTAATAGATTCCAGGGGTAGGATACTTGCATACACCATAGTCGACGACGTCTCCGCCAGGGATATTGAGGCCCAAAATCCACTATACCTACCCCAGTCGAAGATCTACGACGGCTCATGTGCACTGGGCCCATTCCTAGTAACCCCAGATGAGGTTGGAGACCCATACAGGCTAGACATCTCCATGAGGATTATTAGGGGTAAGGAAGTAGTCTTCGAAGGTAAGGTTAATACCTCGTTGATGAGGAGGAGGATTGATGACCAGTTGAGGTTCCTCCTCAGGAACAACACAGTGCCTGATGGTACACTCCTATCCACGGGGACTGCAATTGTGCCAGGCAGGAATGTTGGGTTAAGGCATGGAGACGTCGTTGAAATATCCATAACAAACATAGGTACCTTAAGGACCCCAGTCATTAAGCATGGGTGGCGTCAATGAGGGCAATCATTGTTAAGCCTCCTAGGCCAGGCGTCGAAATAACAGACGTTAGCGGGCCTGTACGCCACGGCAGTGGGGTTGTTAAAGTGAGGATTGTTGAAAATGGGATATGTGGGTCGGATAGGGAGATTGTTAAAGGGAGGTTGACAACGGCAAGGCCACCCCCAGGTAAGGATTGGCTAATCCTAGGCCATGAGGCCCTAGCTGTTGTTGAGGAGTCCCTAGACCCCAGGTTTAAGCCAGGCGACCTGGTTATGCCCATAAACAGGAGGAGTTACGGTGGTAAATGCCTAAACTGCCTTGTTGGTAGGCCTGACTTCTGCGAGGCCGAGGAGTTCGTTGAGGCCGGTATGGTTGGCATGGATGGCTTCATGGTCGAGTACTGGTATGACGACCCCAAATACCTGGTTAAGGTGCCTAAAAACGTGGCGGACATAGCCATATTGGCGCAGCCCCTGTCGGACCTGGAGAAGTCTGTTGAAGAGGTTTTAAACATCCAGAGGAGGATGATTTGGACCTGCGACGACGGCACATACAACTGTAGGAGGGCCCTAATACTAGGCACTGGCTCAACTGGGACGCTCCTGGCACTACTGCTGAGGACCTACGGCTTCGAGGTCTACGTCGCCAATAGGAGGGATCCCCTTGAAAATGAGGCTAAGATAGCTGAGGAGGCTGAGATAACGTACGTAAACTACGCCAAGGAGGGCTTAGATAAGCTTAAGAAGATTGGCTTCGACCTAGTCGTTGATACCACAGGCTCATCAGCATCCCTGATTAGGCACGCTGTAGAGATGCTTAAGCCAAACGGCGTATTGGGCCTCTTCGGATTCCCCTCAGAGGGTGAGGCCTCGCTAAGCTACGACCTGATCCAAAGGTTTATATATAGGTCAAACGTCATAGTCGGCCTCATAAATGGGCAGAAGCCCCACTTCCAACAGGCCCTAGCCCACCTAGCCCAATGGAAGACTGTTTGGCCTGGCGTTGTTAAAAGGCTGATAACCAGGGTTGTTTCAATAAACGATACCCAGGAGGTGGTTAGGGTACTTAACGAGAAGGAGAGGGGTGAGATTAAGATTAAGATTGCCTGGAGTTAAAATCAGCCCGCCGCATACCCTTCATCAGCTAAACCTCACCCCTGGTTATTTCAATGGGGTCTGGCTTCCTGCTTATCAACCTGCCCCCATCTATTATTATTTCGTTACCCGTCATAAACGTGTTGTAGTCCGATACGAGGAATGCTATCAGGTACGCCACCTCGATGGGCCTACCCATCCTGCCCAGTAGTGTTGCCGCCCTTGAGTCAAGATCCTTGGGTACTTCAGGGCCCTTAACATATATTGGGCCCGGCGTCACTGTTATGACCTGTATCCCGTATTTACCCAGGTCCACTGCTAGGCTCCTGCTCATGGATATTAACCCACCCTTAGTGGTTGCGTAGGCGAATGACGATTCGAGGGGTGAGTATGCCTGTATTGCAGCAACGTTAATTATCTTGCCCCTAATACCATGCTTAATCATTAGCCTCGCCGCCATTTGAGACAATAGGAATGGCGCCGTTAAGTTGAGTTCAATCATGCTATCCCACTCATCCAGCGTTATATCCAGGACGCTGTACCTCGAGTTCCTTGATGCGTTGTTTATTAGAGCGTGTATCACGCCGACATTCTCCTCATACCACTTCACGAACTCCAAGACCTCACTCCTCTTGGATAAGTCAACCCTCCTGAATATTACCCCAACCTCCTCCTCAAGCCTCCTCCCAGCCTCAACATTCCTGCCAATACCATATACGGTCGCCCCAAGGCTCCTTAAAACCCTCGCAGTCACCTCACCTATACCGTGGGTTACACCCGTAAGCAGTATTACCTTGCCCGTTAGGTCTATCTTAAGCTCAGGCATAGTATACGCATCTGGATACCTTTAAAAGCTTGTGTTCATAAGTAATGCTTATATACATTAAGGACCTTAGGGTTGCCGTGTGGTATTTAGACAATGTAGAGTGCGCAATATGTGCATTAACATCAAGGCTCAATGAACTTAAGAAGTTTAAGAACGATGATGCGCCGTCAGTCATGAAGATGATTATTAAGGTTAATGAATACTACCCGCTGGGTAGGTCAAGGCTCTTCGCAGAGACCTTCAATGAACTATCAAAGATACTCAACAACAATGACCCATACCTCAGGGATAAGGAGGGTTACGAATATTATGTGCAGAGTAACGTTGTTGAGAGGATTAAAGACCTAGACACATTATCCCTATTAAAAGTGGCCGCCGCATCAAACTCCGTCGATGCGCCAATGCCGGGTTACGAATTTACCGAGGAGATGTTCATGGAGAGGCTCATGGATGAGCCTGCCTGGTTAGGCGTCAGCGGCGGCGAGGCCTTGAAGATTCTTGAAGATTCAACCCACGTAGCGTATATAGTTGATAACGCGGGCGAATTCTCAATAGACAGGCTACTGATACTTAGGCTCGCTAAGAGGAGTAGGGTCACTGTAATAGCCAGGTCGCTGCCCTATGAAACAGACGTAACCTACGACTACGTTAAATCAACCCTCTCCAACGAGCCTAATGTTGAGGTTGTCGCAACAGGCAGTAGGTATCCAGCCTTCCTGATCGATGACGTCTATAAGAGGTATATTGAGGGGTCTGGCCTCGTCATATCTAAGGGCGTCGGCAACCTGGAGGCCTACCTTGAGGCTAATCGTAGGCATGGAAATGTACTATTCCTATTTAGGGTTAAGTGTAGGCCAATTATGAGGCTCCTAAACGTGCCCTTCGGAAAACCTGTAGTAATGCATTCAAGGTTTATAAACAGCATTAAACTGCGCCAAACCTAATCGCAGCCCTATCAATTGATTCAAATATCGTTGGGTGTGCATGCGGCAGTAGTGCTAGGTCCTTAACCCTAGCCC
This sequence comes from uncultured Thermoproteaceae archaeon, assembly GCA_964343155.1. Taxonomy (GTDB): domain Archaea; phylum Thermoproteota; class Thermoprotei; order Thermoproteales; family Thermocladiaceae; genus Caldivirga. Next base: position 5,880 of record CAYFHR010000046.1, read on the forward strand.
CAATGGACACTGCCAGGGCTATTTCATTAATTATCATTGACGCAGCCTCCCCATAGACGACGCCCCCAATAACCCTTTCAGTCTCCCTATCTACAATAAGCTTAACCCAACCCTCCCTAACCCCCACTATTTGGGCGTATGCATCGTCCTCCAATGGATATGAGACAGCCACATAAGGTATCCCCCTCGCCTTAGCCTCATCCTCACTAACGCCAACAGCCGCAGCCTCAGGCTCCGTGAATATTGTTAATGGTATTGCTGAGAAGTTGACGTTGAAGAGGGGCCTACCCACCATAATGTTCCATGAGGCGACCACAGACTCCTTGACGGCCGCGTGGTATAGCATATATTTGCCTATTACATCCCCCGCCGCATATATGTTAGGTACCTTGGTCTGCATCGACGATGATGCCTCAACATGGTTCCTATCAACTATGCCCAGGTGCTCAAGGCCCTCAACGTTGGGCCTCCTACCAACAGCCATTATGACCTCAGAGGCCTCAACATAGCCCCTACCCCCATCCTGCTTAACATATTCAACAATCTTCCTCCCCCCACTAGCCTTAATGCCTACAACCCTTGAACCTGTAAGTATTTCAACACCCCTACTCCTCAACTTCTCCTCAATGGCCTTAACCACGCTGCTGTCCCAACCGCTGAGTATTCTTGGAAGCATCTCAACTATCGTCACCTTAACGCCGAGCGCGCTTAAGGCTGAGGAGACTTCAACGCCTATGTAGCCTCCACCAATGACTACGACATCGTAAGGTACCTTCCTGTAGCCTGTCTTGTATCCAAACAATTCCTGGCTACCTATGGCTAAGTCAGCCCCCTCTATGGGCAGTTTTATTGGTAGTGAGCCTGTTGCTAAAAGTATGTACTTAGCCTCAACAACCTTACTCCACGAACCATCCACAGCCGTTACTGAAACCCTATGGTTGTCCAGGACCTTGGCCACACCCTTTACGAAGTCGACGTTCTCATGCTCCTTAATCTCCCTTATATGTTGAAGGTACCTTATGTACTGTACGTCGTCCTTATGGTCTATTAAGTTGGCCCATTCAAGCTTAACGCTGTTTATGGTGTCGTTTTTTACGCTTAACATGAGGTTCTTAAGCTTCTCAAGCATGTAAACCATTGCAGACACCGCCTTAGATGGTATACACCCCTCGTAGAGGCAATTACCCCCTAGGTTACCTTTATCATCTACTAAAAGCACCCTGTAGCCACCTTTACTGAGTTCAAAGGCCCCATGGTACCCACCCCCACCACCCCCAATGACGACTACGTCGTATTTGTCTAGGCTTGGAGGATCCTCAAATGAGGGATCCGTGGGTGGGTATGCTGGATATTTGCCTAAGGCCATGGTATGCCCCAACGTGCATTAAGTTAAAAAAGGCTTCTAAGTCAGGATTTTGCTTAGGAAAAGATTTTTAAACGTGACACTGGATGAGGATTCAAGGTGGGGGTTACGTCAAGTAGTTCTATTGGTGAGGAGGTTGCCTTTGAAACAAACCTACCCCCTGACAAGGTTAAGAAGGTTATTGAGGCGCTTAGGGAGGTTTACGACCCTGAAATACCAATAGATGTATATGACCTGGGCCTAATATATGAGGTTAAGCTTGAGGAGGGTAATAAGCTTAAGGTTAAGATGACCTTAACAGCCGTAGGGTGCCCACTATCACAGGACTTGGGATATAGGGTTGGTGAGGCCCTACAGGCCGCATTGCCTGACGTAAGCGACATAGATATTGACGTGGTTTTCGACCCACCATGGACCCCCTTAAAAATGACTAACCTGGGTAGGGAGATGTTTAAGGCAATATACGGCTACGACATTGTTGAACAGTGGCAGGCCCAGCAGGGGCAGGCCGGTGAAGGTTCCCAGGGTTCGCAGGCTGGTGGTTAATGCGAAACATTTATATTGGTTGGAGGCCTGTGAAGCATATGAAGGTTACCGTGAAGTTCCTTGCAATATTCTACGAATTGGCCAAGACATTCAAGGCGGAGGTTGAGCTCCCCGATGGGGCTACTGTTGGCGACTTATTGAAGGTCCTTGACGAGAGGTTTAACCCAAATATTTCAAAGACCCTGCTCAACGACGATAGTGGGCTTAGGGAGGGCTACAACATACTTGTCAACGGTAGGTCTGTGGATTTTAAGAAGGGGCTTGAGACCAGGCTGAACGACGGCGATGAGGTCGTCCTACTACCCCCAATAGGCGGTGGTTGAGTTAGTATACTTCTCAAGCATCAACATAGCCCAGTAGGCGTTGTTCATGGCCCTAAGCGCCATTGGGCAGTTAACCCTCATTAAATACAAGTAAACCATAATGTACATGAACGTCGTCGCGTTAAGGGGCCTTGGGTATGTCAACAGGGCCCTGAGCAGGTATGTGACGTTGCCATAAGCCCACCTGCACACGGGCCAGTAGACGCGCATGGCCTGCGTGTAGTTGGCTGCCGTGAAATTCCAGTAGATTGCCAACGGCCTTATTAAACCATGGATCATCACCAGCTGGGTTAATGTTGAATTTAACTGAGGCGGTAGGCCAAGCCTCGAATGGATCATGGAATATATGCCTGTTAGGTTTTCTTCAAGCTTAATGAACTTAGCCATGTAATACGACTCGTTGGCTATAGATATGTTTACGAACCTGGAGAATGACCCATTGATATACATTGGATAGACCTCCCTGATGAATTCGCCAAATGCCTGAACCCCAATGTTGCTCATGTTTAGTAGCA
>CAYFHR010000047.1:0-8423 GCA_964343155.1 uncultured Thermoproteaceae archaeon
TAATATGGCCTATTGGTGATGCTGGGCACTCCTCCAGGAAAATGTCGGCAAGCTCAACCACTACTTAACCGCTGTAAACCTGTTTAAATAACATAGCCCTCCTTTAAGCAAGCCTCCTTTCAATAATCTCAGCGATAACCATACCCACTATGTATAGTGAAGACATTGTTAAACCTATTATCGTTTCAATAACGCCGCCCGTCGTCCCGGGGGATACTATTAGCGCGAATATGAAGCTTACAACAACGCCCCAACGCCAATACCTCCTCCACGTGGAGGCCTTAACAATGCGGAACCTGGTTAATAGAGCCATCACTAGGGGCGTCTGGAAGGCTAGGCCCATTGAAAGCATCAACGCCAAGACCGTCTGGACGAATTGCCTTAAGCCTATCGTAGGCTCAATGCCCAGGGCATTAGCGTAGAATACGTAGAATTTGAATATTACAGGTATTATAACTAGGTATGCGAATAAGGCGCCTAGGGCGAATAGGATTATTGATGGGAGCACCGAAGCCTTAAGGAACCTCTTCTCATGCTCATAAAGGCCCGGGGATACAAAGGCCCAAAACTCCCAAAGCACTATAGGTAAGGCTATTGCAATAGCCAGGAATAGCGAAACCTGGGCTGAGGCGACGAGTGGGTCGAAGGGGGATAGCGTAATCACCTTAACCCCGGTCGGCAACATTGCGTGTATGAAGACTCTGGTCACGGTCACTGAGAGGGAGTCTGTTATCGATGGGTACGGTATAATCATGGGTATTCCAGGGGGGTCCAGTTGAACAACCTTGTAGTTGAACATGAAGACGAGTATGAAGGCTATGATTACAGCCAGCAGAGCCTTTCTAAGCCTTGAGGCCAATTCAATTACATGGCTTAGAAGCGGCTGCTCAGACATAATAAACCTTCATTTAAATGCAGAGCTGGCGCATTGGCACCTACTGCTTCTTACCCTTAACCTCCTCAAGCTCCCTCCTAAGCTCCTCAACCTGCCTCCTCAACTCCTCAATAACCTTATCCTTATCCTCATTGCTTGATGTTTGCCCAGACTGCTGGGTTTGGCCCGATGGCTGCTGGGCCTCATACATCATCTGCCTAATCTCCCTCTCAACCTCCATCTGCCCCTTCCTAAATTCGCCAACAGCCCTACCTAGGGCTCTAAACAATTCAGGTATCTTTGAGGCGCCGCCAAATAGTATCAATACTACAGCTATCACTATTATCCAATCCCAAATGCTACCAATCATACCGCCTCATAGTTAGTTACTTCAAGGTCCTTAAAAGCTTTGCTTCCGTAATGTTGATAAGCCTGTTAATTACCCTTAACACTGTCTAGAAGTTCCCTCCTCTTATCCTCAACGTAGTTTAAGACCCTTGCCTTAGCCTCCTGTACCCTTTCATAAACCGCCTTCTTAGCCTCATTAAGCCTAGCCTCAGCCAGCTCCCTAACCTTATTCAGCAGGCTCACGTGGCGCCAATCCCCTAGCCCTTTTATAAATTACCCCTGGTCCTCATGGATCCTGTGGCGTAATGCTTTTATATTGATTCATAGGGGGTTTATTAAATGCAGGAAAAACCCTCGTTAATTGGCCCACAGCCATTGAAGGCGCTAGACATGATGAGTGGTAAGAGGGTTGTTGTTAAGCTTAAGACCGGTAGGGTTATTCAGGGAGTCTTATCGTTCATAGACCAGTGCATGAACATTGTGCTGGATGAGGCCGAGGAGCTTGACCCTAAGACAAACCAGGTCTCCGTCAAATACGGCAAGGTTCTTATCAGGGGTAACCAAGTACTGTATGTGTCTACCCAGGAGGAGTTGAGGTGATGGATATGGCTAGGAACATTGTCGTCGCCCAGGCCAGGAGGCCGCCTGTTGAGGAACTTCCAGTTGAGCTTGTTGAGAGGAAGGGCCTTGGGCACCCAGACTACATAGCCGATTCGATAGCCGAATATGTGAGTAGGGAATTATCTAAATACTACCTTGAGAACTTCGGAACAATACTACACCACAACGTCGACAAAGTCCTGGTGGTTGGGGGTAGTGCAAACGTATACTTCGGGGGTGGGTCAATAATAGAGCCCATTAGAATCATAGTCTCGGGTAGGGCGACAACAGAGGTTAAGACAGCCACAGGCACAGTTAAAGTGCCCATAGGCTCTATAATACTTTCAGCAGCCAGGAAATTCCTAAAGGAGAATTTCAGGTTCCTAAACCCAGACGAACACGTAGTAGTGGATTATAAGGTTGGTTCAGGTTCGGCAGACCTGGTCGGAGTATTTGAACTCGGCGTTAAAGGCGGTAGAGTACCATTGGCCAACGACACATCCATAGGCGTTGGCTTCGCCCCATTATCAACGACTGAGAGGCTTGTTTACGAGACTGAACGCCTGCTAAATTCAAGGGAGTTTAAGCTAAAGTACCCTGAGGTTGGCGAGGATGTTAAGGTGATGGGCCTTAGGCAGGGCAGGAAGATTATACTGACTGTTGCCTCAGCCTTCGTATCCAGGCTCATTAAGGATAAGGACCATTACCTGAGCGTTAAGGAGGATGTGGTCAACGCAATATATGACCATGCGGTCAAGGTGGCCCAGGGATACGACATAGAGGTTCATTTAAACACGGCAGACAACCCCGAACACGGAATATATTACCTAACATATACTGGTACATCAGCTGAACACGGCGACGACGGCATGACTGGGAGGGGTAATAGGGCTAATGGGTTGATAACACCCATGAGACCCATGTCAATGGAGGCTGCGGCGGGGAAGAAACCAGTATCCCACATAGGTAAAATATACTACGTCTTAGCCAACATAATAGCCAGGAGGATTTATGAGGAGGTTAAGGGGATTAGGGAAGTCTACGTCTACATGCTCAGCCAGATAGGGAAGCCAATAGACCAGCCATTAATAGTCAACATTGAGATTATTAAAGATAAGGGCGAGTTGACGAGCAATGAGGCTGAGGAGGCTAAGGCTATTGCAGATGATGAAGTCGGTAGGGTTACCAGGCTAACTCAAATGTTTGTAAATGGGGAGTTGACGCCGTATTAGGACCATTCCCTGAACCTAAAAGACCTATATTCATTTATTATCTCCTCAAGGCTCTCATAATCAACCTCACTCAACCCAGCCTTAAGCCTCCCCTCAAAATCCCTCAACTTAGCGGCGTCTATGATGTAGACTCCGTGGGGTAGCTCACGTACAAGGACTAGTTGAAGCGGCACTATAAGTATGCCTAACTTGTATAGTTCGTTAATGGCCCTGAAGCCTACCTGATCCTTAACGATGAGCGTCCCAGTCCACCTACCTATAGTCACTAGGTTATGTATCTCGCTGAAGTTGATGACCGGTATTAGGCCCCTTGACCTAGCTGCCTCAAGCTCTTCACGGCTATTGGCTGAGGCTGCTAGCGCATAGGACTGCCCCAGTACGGCCTTGGCGAACTCCTCCATGGCCCTATCAAACTCACCCCTAAGCTCAGTTAACCTCCTTTCACTGGCCTCAACCCTATCTTCAAGCAGCTTAACCTTAGCCATTAGCGACTGTTCACTTGGCGTATGCTTCATTATAGTCAACCTCTCCAACTCCTCCCTCAGCATATCCCTCTCAGCCTCAACCCTCCTCAACATCTCCTCAAGGCGCCTCACGTAGTTTTGAAGCTCCGTTAACCTGCCCTCGCATTCGCAATCCTTAACCTCCCTAACAATAACCTCCCTCTGCCGGCACTCCTGCTGGGCCCTATTTAGGATCTTGTTTAAGGCGTCCTTAATAGACATACCCCTTATAACCATCTCCTTGACCTCATCCCCATTAACCTGCATTGGCAATTCCTTTAAAACCTCATCAACCTTACTCAACTTGCCCTGGAGGCTTAAATAGGCCTTATAGGCTGCCGCTAATGCGTCACGCTCATGGGGTGTCTTGACCTTTAAGCCGCTACCCTCAAGCGCCTTCATTGCAAGCTCACTCTTCTCAACTATCGTAAGGTCCCTGTCGGGGTGGTAAACCACTGCGCCCACCATGGCTGCGAGCCTCTTAACGTATTCAGGGGGCTTTGAGACATCTGTGGCTACTAGTATTGGTATTCCGTATTCGTAAACTATGTTTAGCAAATCCCTCCTACTCACATTCCTGCCGCTATATAGGCCATAGACCTCGCCACCAAGGCCCATTATTGCTAGGCCAGTAACCATACCTGGGTCAACACCAATTATCAGCCTCCTACTGCTCCTAGGCGCCTCCTCAATCTCGGATTCAGAAGACTCATATTTTATGCTCCTACTTACTATGGATTCTAGGGAGACCTTTACGTCAAGGGACTTTACGGGTTTAACAACCTCCCTAACCTTACCCTTATCTGCGTAGGCCACTATTACTGCTGATCTTAAGCCCTCACTATCCTTATGTATGAATACGTCGAAGTCTATGCCGGCTCCCTTAAGCTTCTCCACAATGTCCTTAACTATGTGCCTAATCCTTATTGCAACATTCCTCTCGAACCTATTTCTACTCTGCCCACCCTGCCTTGTCGATATCCTAGCCTTAACAACTATCTTAGTCTCATTCTCGAAAACCTTCACAAAAGACCCAATACCCCTATAGGCCAGTATGGCTGCGTACTCTGCGGTCTGCTGTGGGGTTAATGATTGGGCATCCACGTTGAGGTACCTTTTAACGACCTGCTCCATCTTCAAATCCTCAGACGCATTAATCTTCGTGACCTGAATAATCCTGGGCACCGCCGGTAGTTTAGCAAGCTTCTTGACGAGGCCAGCCTCAATGAGCTCCCTAATATTATCCACGGCGATGACGTCGGGCATAAACCTCTTAGCAACCTTAAACAGGGACTGCGCATCAGGGACCGTGCCGCTGTGTTTAATTGAGCCATCTACGGCTAAGGCGTATGCAAAACCACCACCGGGCATAATGTCTATGCCCAATACGCTAATACCCACGTCTAAGAGGGGCCGTGGAGGTTATAAGTATTTTTGCAAAATAAGCAATGCTTATATACCTAACCAATGTGAAGCCCCGTGTCAGGCAACATAGCTAAACTCTACGAAGTCATGAGGAGGATTGATGAGGCCATTTCAGAGGTTGAGAAGAGGAGGGATGAGGCTAAGGCAAACCTAGACGAATACGTTAATAAGGTTAAGGAGGAGCTTAGAGCCAGCCTAGAGGCGCAGATAAGCGAGTTGATAAACAGCTACAGGACTAGTGCCGAGGAATCCATAGGTAGGGAGGTTGAGGAGTATTTAAGGAGGGGTATGGAGGAGGTTGAGAAAATTAGAGCCAATAGAGGTGCCTTAGCCAGGGAGTTAGCTGAAAGAATCCTTAAATACCTAAACCTAACTTAAAGGCGATGATGATGCTTCAGCGGAGTTGAACAATGATGTAAGGGTCAGTGGCTGAATTTATAAATAGAGGCTGTGAAAGCAATATAGTGATTAGCGTTAAATCATATAGGAGCATCGGTGAGGCTATAGATGACATTGAGAGGAGGATTAGAAATATTGAAGCCAGGATTATGGGTTTAAGGACATTACCCAGGGCTCAGGGCAGCCTGTTGCCCGTTGAAAGGATAATCGTCAAGGGGCCCTACGGCGAGTTATATAGGGCTGAGGTGGATGCTTTAATGGGCCCATTAACAGTGCCCGACTCATATTTAAGATACCTCGAAGGCGCTTTAGGTAGGCTTAAGGAGCTGCTAAACATTATCAAGGGATTGGGGGATGTTAGGGATCTGCTGATAGTATATGCAGGTGAAGTACCCATAGCAGTTGTTTATAATGCAGGGGACTCTGATTATGTTAAGGTTCTTAAGAAATTCTTCGAATATTCGGAGGGCCCGAAAGGTTTATAAGCTACTTTAGGGTAACCCGAATCTATGAATTTGCTACAGCTACTCCTAAACCCACCCACAGGCCTGAGCCTTGGAGAAATCATGGTGATAAGCTTCCTACTGGGCATGATGCATGGGGCAACGCCTGATGAGCACACCTGGCCAATAACATTCAGCTATGCCATAGGGAAATACAGCACTAGGGGTGGTATGGCGGCTGGGTTCCTGTTCTCGCTGGGCTTCACCATACAGAGGGCCTTCCTGACGACGTTAGGCTACCTAGGTCTGGCATACTTCTACCAGAGGTATAACCTAGATGGGCCAGTCTACATAGTGGTGGGTTTAGTTATGGCCATTGCCGGCTCATACATTTTGAAAGGCAGATCCCTACACCTGCCGATAGATGTTGCATTGGGTGGCTCCAGGCACCACACGGCTGAGGCCAGTAGGCTACCCCTACACGAGGTTCATGAGCGTGATGTGCCTTTGAAAATGACCATAGTCCACGGCCTAATAGCAGGCTTCGGCTTTGGAGCCTACGCAAGCGTCATAACGTTCATCCTAGCGCCCCAAGTGCCCAACATCATATATGCCCCATTGCCTGGGTTGATGTTTGGCCTAGGGACAATGGCCATGCAGGTAATCTTCGGGGCCATATTCGGCAACATACTTAAGGCCAAGAGGATGAGCGAAGACGATATTAAGGTTATTGGCCGTAGGGCTGCTGGACGCGTACTATATTATGGTGGGTGGATATTTGTGCTTGCAGGCCTACTAATATTGCTGTTCCCGGCAATAGACCAGTGGGCTATATCAACAGGGATACCGATACCAAACCTGGATGCGGTTGATGTAGGCTTCCTACTCGTAGTCACGGTAGTTGGGGCATTGGGCATATATGCAATTGTTAAGGGCTACTACGAGGTCAAGGCTATTAAGGCGAGGGCAGTACATTAACCGTGCGTAAGCATATTATATACCCTGCATAGTATCCTCCTAGTCATACCCCATATAACCACGTCGCCATCGACTATAGCCTTCTTAACCCTACCCTTAACCTCAGTAACCTTATCCAACCTGGGTACTTCACTAAGCTTAACCCAGGTGAACTTGTCAAACTCAGGGCTATTGCCCATGGGCTCCACATCGCATGGAACCTTGAAGACTATGGGCAATACGTTAAGTTGAGGTAGGTTACCTGGGTGTTCAACATCCAGTACGGCGACTAGTTCACCCACATTCACTAGGTTTATCCCAGTCTCCTCAAGGGTCTCCCTAATAGCTGTGTTCAGTAGCGAGCCATCTGAAGGCTCATAGTGCCCCCCTGGGAAGGCTGCATCGCCAGCCCATGGGTCATTACTACTCATCCTCCTCCTACCAACCAAAACCTCTGCATCTGGGCAAAACCTAACCAATACGGCTACTGCAGCCCACCTAGATGGGTCATCAACCTTAGGTAGCTTAACCTCAGCCACGCATGTTACTATGCCGCATTTTTATAAACCCAATCCCGCATCGGTGCATATGTTTAATTGTAATAAACCCAGCAGTGGGTAGGCCCTATGATAACAATATTTAATGGGTCAGTAATAGTTAAAATACATGAGGTTGGAGCGTACGTATACTCCCTATCAATGTCAGGCAGGGATATTCTGCTACAGGGCAACCTGGAGAGGCCCACGAGGGGTGGTATGGCAATACTCATACCATTCGCCAACAGGGTTAAGGGGGGTTCATACGTGTGGGGTGGTAGGGTTTATGAACTTCCAAGGAATGAGGAGGGCAATGCAATACATGGCCTTGTACTGGATAAGAAGTTTTCAATAGTTGAGCTCAACTACAATAAGGCTACATTAGCCTTAAGGCTAAGCCACCCAGGATACCCAACAGAACTCGACTTAAAGGTCAGCTACACGGCGTTGATGGATGGCTTAGAGGCCACCATTTACGTTAAAAACGTTGGCGAATCAGACGCACCACTCGTAGTAGGCGCACACCCATACTTCATAGTGAGGGGGCATTGGTCAATAGAGCCCATGGACGTATTTAGATGCGTCTCCGTAGGTAAAATACCCACAGGCAGTATTGAGCCATTTAAACTCATTGAAGGCACCTACGACGACTGCTTCATAATTAAAGGCGATGTTAAACTTAGGTCAGACTACTCAACAGTGGTCATTGAGAAGCCAGGCATGGATTACGTACAGGTATACACAGTTGAGGGGGCTATAGCCGTAGAGCCTATGAGTGGAGCACCGGACGCGTACCATAATGGAATGGGATTAGCCGTTATTAAACCTGGAGAGGAGAGGCTGTATACGTTTAGGATCAGGGCATATTAAAGAACTCTAGTATTAAACAGCCATAGATCATAAACCATTACCAGACATAAGATCCTATGGCCATTAAGGCTAATACCCTCAATATGGATGGGGTTAAGGGGACTTTAATTAGGTTGAAAATATGTGGATGGAGCATAAGGTTTGCTGCTATGTAGGCTGAGGCTCAGCCGGCATGTCACTCATCACATTCAGATACCCCAGGACTCCTTCACAGCCCATTAGCCGAATGCTTCTTG
>CAYFHR010000048.1:0-8330 GCA_964343155.1 uncultured Thermoproteaceae archaeon
CTGCCATACACATACTTCAACTACACGATAATGGATTGTGAAGGGTCGACGGCCAGCGGCAATAGCTACACTAACTATGCGTTAATAATGTATTCTGCTCCAAGTAACCCCTACGGCATACTTTGGGCATACTACAGTACGGGTAATGGTGGTCAGCCATGTTGAGGAGGGGGCAGGCCAGGTTGATTGAGGCTGCCTTTGCCGTGGCCGTCTTAACAATACTATTTGCAATGATGCATACACTGTTTGAAAGGCCATTAACCCCCGTTAGCAGTGAGGTTCATGCTGGTTTAGAGGAATTCGCATACAACATACTTTACGAGGCCCTTTCAAACCCATCATTCATAAACTACCTCTATGAGGGCAACTACACGGGGCTGCGTAGCCTAATGGACTCCATAGTGGGCCCCCAATACAACTGGTTTATTGGCCTAGAACCCCTCTACAAGGCCCTTTCCGTAGCCTACAACGTTACGCCTAACTACGCCTCAATCAACCTGACTATAATACCAGCTGTTGTTGACGGCTACGCCCTAGTGGCTATACCAGTCAGCGTGCTTAATCAGGGCCTACCCCTGGGCTATAGGATAAATACGACTGTGCCTATGGCTAACGTATTCATAGCGTCTGGGGGTAGGCCAGCCTACTGGTGGCTCCTCGACTACGACTACGTGTCTGGCGTGGCCCTAATCTGGGTTAACTCAACCTCAGGCCTAATAACCCTCTACGTCTCCTCAAACTCAAACATCCCCTACGACCCCTTAACCAGGTCGTACTGCAGCATGCCCTACTGCCCACCCTACGGCGGCTTAAGCTCCCTAGAATCCTACTCCCTAGGGCTATCCAACGCCGCCTATGATAATGGGCCATACGTATTCTCATCACCGTACACGTCGTATTGGTGGTTCACGCCAAGTTCAGTCCAATGCACGGCCCAGAACGGGTACTATTCGACGGTAGGCAATGTGCTTTCAATGAAGGCAACATCGTACCCTAACACATATGGCTACGTTTCATGCAGCCTATTCAACATACCCACATCACTATACAACGACTACTACATGGGCTTTGTTGGCGAGGTCACCAGGCTAATACCCAACTCCACACTGGGGTTTAATAGCCAATATCTGCTACAGGTGGTTAATCAAGGCGCTGTAGTATATAGTAATACTGTGGATGTTTCACTAGCCTTAAACTACATGTATAATGCCGGGGGCTCCGGCACACTTGAAATAGGCTTAATGTTCAACGGCGTTAAGGCAGCTGAAATCAACGCATCATATGCCTACCTATTCAAGGTATCTATACACTCCTGGCTAAACACGTATCTGTGCCCAGGTGGCTTAAACCTGGTGGTTAACGTGGATGCCTCAATATACAACTACGTCACAGGTAATACGCATTTAATTAAAGCGTCCTACTCGACGGGGTGTTTAAACACGGGCAATACATCATACGCCTCAATGAGCTTAACCAACCTTAATGTGGCGCTTAACGTGCCGTATCCGCAGCCCAACTACGTATATTACTACAATACATCGGTGGTAATCTACGACGCGTACGTGGCGCCGTATGCCGTGTCTTCATCATTCGCCCCCTACTACATGTCCTACGCAATAGTTGATAATGAAATACCTGCCCAGTACGCATACCGCATATACGGCATCCCCTTCAACCCGACTGCCGGCGCATATTCAATAATAATCATGCCTAATGGGACATATTATTTATTTGCCCTGGAGGTACAGGAATTGGGTGGCGGCTAATATGGGGCTTAGGCCTGGCCAATCTGAGGCATTGGGGATTACAATATTGATAGCGGCAGTCATAGTGATGGCTGCGGCATTCATGATATATGCAATGGGTAACTACGGCAAGTCCGCAGCATCGTCGGCCCTAGCCCAGGTGGAGGCATTCATGACTAATGTGGCTGACGATATTGAGGCCTCAATGTACATGCCCGGCACAGTCCTCGTCTACCCACTCCCAACAAGTGGATACGGCTCATTTAACCTACTGCCGGGCTACTGCAACGTAACGATCTACACAGCTTCAGGAACCATCTTAAGCTACCTAAGCGGGGCCTTAATATACGGCATACCGCCCAGCCTAATATCATATACGCCAGGCCTCGTTAAGGTGATTAGGGGTAGCGGCGAGTATGGTGGTCCAGGCGCATTCTCAACATACGTCCTCAACCCATCTGCTCCACTAATATCGATACTACAGTTCGGCTACTCCAGGGTTAGTTTCGGGCAGTCCACAGTATCCTACGGTACGTACCTTATAATGTTTCCAAGGGTCCTCATTGTAAGCGGAGGCAATACAACATACGTATACCTGCCCATATTCTCAATAATCCAATCAGCCCAGAGGAATAGTTTAGTCGTAAACATATCTAACATAAGCGTGGTCACGATGAGCGGCGTATCTGGGTTATCGCTATCCAATGCCTGCGGCCAGTTTAAAGGATCCGTGAGCGCCAGCGCCCAGGTCCTTAGGCTAATTGTAATAAACATAACCTTAACCTTCAGGTGACTTGAAATGGATATTGTAGGTTACGCAATAATAACCGCCGCATTAATAGCCATTGCGGGAATCATATATTACATATCTACATACTACATTGCGCAAAACATGCTTAGCCTGGCGACGTATGTAGAGTCACTAGTCTACGAGGCCCTAACCCACGACTTCCAGAGCGCCGTTACATTGGCCTCAATGGGGCAGGTTACCGGTTCATTCACGTATGTGTTAACCCTGCCCACTTCTGCAATGCCTGTGGGTAACGTGGCCTTAACATACGTGGCGACGCTCTACCCGGCTGAACTACCCTCAGGGGGTGTTGGCCTATACGCCAACATATCTGTGGTTGTTATGTCTGGGCCCTGGTACATAAACTACACTAGGACCAAATTGCCCATAATGTCGTCGGCTCAGCCAGTAACTATAATTGCCCTCAACTGCGGTAATTCAAATGAACCAGTAACGTTGGTTAACTCAACTTGGGTTAATCCGCCTTCAGGCACCTACTGCAGGTGGAGTAGCCTAGATGTTGCGGAGGGGAGGGCGATGCTCATTGTGTCTAAGGGCTAGTGCAAACACCCCTCCTATATAATGCATCCGCTACGAGGGACTCCGCATTACGCCTAACGGCCCTAATCCAGTAGGCCTCGTCGCCGGTTAATATTCCTAGGAGCTTAGCCACGTCGAGCGGATTCTTGACGTCGCTCATGGACTCGACGCCCAGTGAAACAACCACATTGTCTACGCTTTCAAGTATTAAGCTAGCCACATTGGCCAACTCCCTAACCATACCCCTCCTTATGAAGGGCATTACCACAAGCTCAACATACTTACCCTCATCCTCAATCATGGCCAACTGCCTCTTAGTCGGGTAGGTTGGCGAGGGCAGTATTGTAACCAGGTCAACCCTGGGGGACGTTATGTATTTATTAAGCCTGAACCTATCCCCAGAGTCTATGTAGGTTATTGAGAAGGGCGAATATGCAGGGTATTTAACCTTCCTTAACAGCAGTAAATCGCCGTAGGAAGCCCTCCTAGTACGCCTAACGGTGGCCGCCACCCTGTAGCCAAGGCTAGATAAGGCACCCAATACGCTTGCCCTCAGGGTTGCCAGGTGTAGCTCTATGAACACTGGGGCGGCTTAGGTTAAAATATATAGGCCTAACCCCTAGACTATGCCTACCCTGAGGGGTAGGAGGATCCACGGCTCAGGGCGATTCAAGGCAATTTTAGTTGCCGTTAAAAGGCCCATATCGTTCCTGGGGGATGTTGATGCAGAGGGGGGCTTCATCAAGGTTGGCGGCACATACCTGGAGCTGGCGGGTAGGGTCCTTGCAATACCGTATTCGACAGGGTCCACCGTCGGGCCATACGTAATGTATAGGCTGGCTAAGCGCGGTAAGGCACCCCTAGCCATACTCGCCGTCAAGCCGGACACACTACTGCTGATAGGCTCAATAATATCAAACATACCCCTAATCGTAAACCTACCTGAGGAAATACTTAACTATGGGGGTTGCTTAATAGAATTGAATATAGATGAGGCCTCAGTATCCATCCCAGACGAGTGCAAGGCTGGCAACGCTGATACTTAGGGAGCTGGCGTATAGGGGCGGTAAATGTAAGTTGAGGTACCTTAAGGTCTACAGGACGATAGAGGAGTGGGGTGGTGAAGAATATGCATCGTACATAATTTCAAGGCTTAGGGAGGGGGGCTTCATAAGGGTTGAGGGGGATTACGTAGTCCTGGCGGCCCAGGGCATTAGGCCTGAAAGGCCTGAGAGGCTTATGGCTGAGGCTAGGAGGGAGCTTATGGCCATGGGCAATGCTTAAAAGGATACCTAAAAGTATACCTTAATGATAGTTAAGAATTATGTGGGGGTGCCCCTTGGGGGTTTGGGCACAGGTAAGGTAAGCTTCTACCCAGATTTAACAATAGGGGACTTGACGATAATGAACAATTGGATGAATCCGCTGAACCCGGTTAGGGGATTCCACATAGTCCTATTGACGGACCAGGGCCCAGTATTCATGCAGGCTAACCCAGGTAGGTGGGTTGAAGATAAGCCGAACTACAGGACTGTGGGGGAGGTTGTGATGGATGCGGAATTCCCTAAGGTAAGGTACGTGCTTAGGAACCCCGACGCAGTCTTCGAATTCTACGCGCCCTTAATACCAGGGGATTTGAAGAACTCCTCAATACCAGCCATAGTGCTTAGGATTAGGGGTAATGGCCTATTTGCGCTAAGCTTCCCCAACCTAACCGGTAGCAGGAGGTGGGGTAGGGTTAACGTGTCCATCCACGGTAAGGTCAACGGCGTTTTGATGAGGAATGTTAAGGCGCCCCAAACAGACCCAGCCTACGGCGAAATATTCATAGGGTGCGTCGGGTGCTCAACATACGCGGGGTACAGCCTATACATACCTGGCGGGAGGGGTATGACGGAGGACATTTCTATATTCAGCAAGCTCACCGATATTGAGGACCCAGGAACCTATGCGATAAGGCCCTATGCCCGAGAGGAGGTTGCTGGGGTTGTGTGGAAGGAGGTTAGGGGCGAGGACTACTTCGTAATATCCTGGTTCTTCAACGGCAGGCCATACAACTACCCCTACGGCCACTATTACGAGAATTGGTTCAGCTCAGCCCTAGACGTGGCTGAATACGTCTTGTCAAACCCCAGCGGGCTTGAACCCAGGTTAAACATAGATGCCGAGGGTTGGCTTAGGGATGCGCTATACAATAGCCTATATGTACTCGCCTCAACAAGCTGGTTCACGAGGGATGGTAGGCTAGCCTTCTATGAGTCGACGGCTGTGGCGCCGTTGATGAATACTATAGGTTCATTCACCTGGGATGGCTTATCATATGCGCTTCTTCAACTGTACCCCGACATAGTGCTTAAGATGGATGAGTACATGGCCCAATTCGTGAGGAATGGTGAGGCGCCCCACGACCTCGGTGAGGAGTCTATAGACGAGCCTATATATGGCGCATCGTATAAATACCCGTGGAATGACCTTGGGCCAACATTAATACTCATGCTGTATAGGGACTACTACTACACAGGCGATAAGGCATTCCTATCCAGGGCCTACAAATACATGAGGGATATTGTGGAGTGGCTTATTAGGAATGATGAGGATGGGGACTGCGTACCAGACTCCAGGGGAGGCTTCGACAATAGTTACGATGGGACCAAGATGTACGGCGCATCATCCTACACGGCCTCGTTATTCGCATGCTCGCTTCAGGCCTTCATAAGGGCCAGCCAGGTATTGGGCATTGATGTGGATTCGAGGTATGTTGAATGCCTCAGGAGGGCTAAGGAGACTCTGAATTCAATGTGGAATGGCAAATATTTCATAGCCTGGAGGGGCCATGAATCATGCATGAATTCGCAAATCCTAGGCCAACTATGGTGCGACCTACTTGACCTACCGCCGATTGTGGATGATGATAAGGTTAAGGGGGCTTTAAGGTCTATTTATGAGCTAAACCATAGGGCGTCTAAATACTGCCTGGCCAATTCGGCGAACCCAGACGGCACCGTAGACACATACTCGGGGCAGACCAGGTCGTGTTGGCCTAGGGTTAGCTTCGCAGTGGCCGCCCACATGGTTTTGAGGGGTATGGTTAAGGAGGGGCTTGAAATAGCGGAGAAGGAGTGGTCCACAATAGTGGGGCTTAACCCATTTAACCAAAGCTCGAGGATAGACGCAATCGAGGGGAGGTACGTGGGCCTGGTGGAGTATATAGGCAGCGCCAGCGTATGGCTACTCTACATCGCGTTAAAGAAGGCTAACAGGCATTAGGCCACTGAATCGGCAGCTAGGCCTAAACCCCGGCACCCAATCAACAAGGTTTAAAGCCCCTAAATCGGATGAATCGTAATGAGGCTTAGCGTCAATGGCCTTGTGGTAGGCTACGGCAGTAGGATTGTCATCAATGGGTTAACTGCCGAATTCGGCGAGGGTAGGTCAATCATCCTAGGGCCTAACGGCTCAGGTAAAACAACACTACTAAGGGCCATTGCAGGCGTGTTGAAGCCCATAAAGGGCTCGGTGGCGCTTGATGGCAAACCCCTGGTGAGGGGTGATGTGGGCTACGTTGCCCATTCAGGCGGCCTAGACCCAAACATGACTGTTAGGGATAATTTACAATTCTACGCCGAGGTTAAGGGGGCGGATAACTTAGAGGAGGTTGTTGAAGGCCTAGGCATTGAAGGCCTGCTGGACAGTAGGGTGGGCTCCCTCAGCAATGGGCAGAGGAGGATTGTTGAGGTTGCGGTAGCCATGCTTGGCAGGCCCAAGGTGTATGTATTTGATGAACCGACCGATGGGCTTGATGTTGACGCCGCAGGGAGGGTTAGGGAAATTGTGAAGGGGCTCCGCGGCATCGTCATATACACCACGCATATAGTGTCAGAGGCCCTGGAGCTAGCCGACAAGCTGTACGTAATGAGGCGCGGCGAGGTGGTTTTTCAAGGCGACGTATCTGAACTGGGCGGCATGGTTAAGGTTATGGCTAGGAGGGGGCGCGAAACCAGGATAGTTGAGGTTGATGCGGGTGAATTATTGGATACCTTGAATAGGCTTAGGTCCGAGGGGTTCAACATACTTGAGGTCAGGAATTCGGCAATAGATGAGCTACTGGGTGGTGGCCATGATTAGGGCTTACCTTAAGAGGGCGTGGAGGGTTGGTAGGGCTTACTACTTCGCCACGCTACTAGCCCTATTCGCAACAATGGTTATTTTAGAGGCTTTATTCACCCTACTGATAGCTACGGTTAATCCCCAATACATACATGGCGTCAACATGCCTATTGGGGAGGCTGTAGCATTCGTTAAGGCCATGTTGGCTATGATGCTTACAGGCATGATTACTCTCTTCACATCGATAATATCATCAGTAATAGTGCTCGGCACTATTCAGGCCGATATACAGAATGGAGTCTTTGAAATGCTCTTCGGGAACGGCATGGATGACCGCGAATTAGCCAAGGCCCTATATGCAGTTGGAGCCTCCTCAATCATACCCCTCTACCTGGTGGCCGAGGCCATTGCACTAGCCCCACTATACGTAGTTGCCCCCAGTACATTAAGCCAACTACTCGAATCAATGCTAACCACCCCCCTAGGCTTAGGGCTATTTACAGTGGGCCTAGGCGTATATGTAGGGTTATCTAAGCCTAAATACTTCAAAATATCGACGGGCCTAGGCTCAACGAAGAATCTGGCCTTCACAATAGTTTCACTCCCAAGCCTAATAGTACTTCTAGTAACAGTAGTGGTACTGCCGCCCTTGATTACGCCCAGCTCAACCACATACCCGACGGCGTTTATGTGGTGGGTTAATGCATCATTAACAATAGCCTCTATAGCAATGGCTATTGCATCAATACCCATCGCCCTAAGGGCGCCAGTCAATAGGGTTGGCTTAATAACGAGGGGTGAGGAGGCTTAAACAGCCATGCAGTCAGCCTAACCCACCGCCTTATCAACAGGCATTGGTAGGGCTTAGGCTAGTTGAGCCCTAGGTGGCTTTGGGGAGAAAGGCTAAAAAGGGGGAAGTGGTGGATTGCCTAAAGGCCCCGGTGATGTAGCTGGTTTAGCATGCGGGCCTGTGGAGCCCGTAGCCCGGGTTCAAGTCCCGGCCGGGGCCACCAAACCCTGAGACATCAATGTAATATTAGGCTGATTAGTTTTAACTTAAGTTGGGAAAATTTTAAAAAATAATGCATCAAGGAACTACCAGCCGCCGTAGCTCAGCCTGGTGGAGCGTCGGGCTGTTAACCCGAAGG
>CAYFHR010000049.1:0-8137 GCA_964343155.1 uncultured Thermoproteaceae archaeon
AGGCGGCCTCTGGGGCATTGGATACGTTGGAGCCTGCCTAGCCTGCTGCAGGCCGGTGATCCTCCTCTCAAGCCTATTAAACTCCCTTTCAATAACCCTAAGGGACCTAAACCAGGAATACATGCCGACAACGAAGGCTGCAGCAGTCAACACGACTGAGATTCCCATTCCTAAAACTGCGTAGGCCTGTATGTTAGATAGCGATAGTGCCGAAATCAACGCCACCACAATGCCCACGACGGCCAACGGTACGCCTACGATTAGTGCGTTTTTAAAAGCCCTATTAACCTCACCAGCCTCGTAAACATCCTCAATAGGCGGTGGGGGCTGGGTGATAGGTATGGGCGGCGTGGGTGGGGGCATAGCCTGCTGGGGGTATGGTGGCGCATATTGGTAGGGTGGCGGCGGCTGCTGTGGAGGGATTTGGGGGATTTGAATTGGCCTAGGTTGAGGTGGCTGGGCAATAGGCTGGGGAGGCGTATAGGGCGGATACTGGGGGCGTGGGGGATACATTAAAGGTTGGGGGTACTGGGGCTGCTGAACAGGCTGTGGGGCTGGTTGAATGGGTGCCTGGGGTTGAGGCTGCTGGGGGGTTTGAGGTATTGCAGGCATTGTGGGCTGTTGGACAATGGGGGTGACGTTCTGTTGCCGTTGAGGCGCCTGCTGGCTCTTCTTCTCATCAGGCTTAACCTCACTGGACATTACTATCGGTTAAAGCTGAGTGAAGGATTTATTAAACGTTTCGGTAACCTAACCTGAATGCTTAAACTCATAGTTGCTGAGAAGAATAGCGTAGCTAAGGCAATAGCAAGCTACCTTGCTGAGGGTGGGGTTAAGGTATCTAGGATAGGTAGGGTTAACGTATACTTCTTCAGGAGGGGTGGGCAGGATTATGCTTCAATGGGCCTAAGGGGCCATTTACTCGACTTCGACTTCGAAGGCCAGTACAACAACTGGACATCCGTCGACCCAGGTAAGCTTGTAGGTGTTGAACCAGTACTCGTTGTTAGGGATAGTGAGGTCCCATACCTGAGGGCCCTCGTAAACATGGCCTCTAGGGCTGATGAAATTATACTAGCCCTAGACTCGGACGTTGAGGGTGAGGCAATAGCCTACGAGGTTATGTTGGCTACGAAGCTTAGGAACCCTAGGCTTAAGTACAGGAGGATGCTCTTCTCAGCGGTTACAAAGGCCGACATAGTTAATGCATTCAATAGGCTAACCTCAATAAACGTCAACTACGTTAAAAAGGTCTTCACAAGAATGGTGCTTGACCTCAAATACGGCGCAGTCTTCACGAGGCTCCTAACGCTGAGCGCTAAGGATAGTAAGGCCCTGTTGAGGAGGGGGCAGTTCCTGAGCTATGGACCATGCCAAACGCCTGTACTCAACCTAGTCGTCATGAGGGCCTTGGAGAGGGAGAATTTTAAGCCTGAGGAATTCTATAGAATTAGAATAACTGTTGAGTTGAACAATGCTAAACTAACCATGGAGTCTGAGGAGAAGTTTAAGGATAAGGATGAGGCCCTCAAGGCGCTTAAAATCGTCCAGTCAGGTAAGGCAACTATTTCAGACGTGGGCACTAGGAGGGTTGTTAAAAATCCCCCAAAGCCCCTTGAAACGGTTGAGCTTGAACGTAGGGCAAGCAGATTCCTAAACATTAGGAGTAAGAGGACGCTGGATGTGGCTGAGGAGCTTTATAGGGAGGGCTACATATCTTATCCGAGGACTGAAACAGACATATATCCACCAACCCTCAACCTGAGGGCCATATTGATGCAGTTCACGGAGGTTAACGAATATGGGGGCTACGCCAAGAAGCTTCTTAAAGGCCCCATTAAACCAACCTCAGGCAGGAGCAGCGACAACGCCCACCCACCGATACACCCCGTTAAAGCCGCATCTAGGGGTGAGGTTTTGGCTAGGTTTAAGGCCAAGGAGTATTGGCTGATATACGACCTTGTCGTGAGGCATTTCTTAGCCACACTAAGCCCACCAGCCACCATTGATGAACAGTACCTGGTGATTAAGGCTGGTGGGTTAACATTCCGCGCAGAGGGGGTTAAGGTCGTTAACCAGGGTTACCTTGAAGTATATCCATTTGAAAGGCCTTCCGAGGCTGAATTACCCATAGCAGGCCTTAGGAGGGGCATGGAGGTTAGGGTCATTGAAGCTAAGGTTGTTAAGAAGAGGACAAGGCCGCCGCCCTACCTAAGTGAGTCGGAGCTCCTCAGGCTTATGAAGAAGTATGGCATAGGTACTGATGCAACAATGCAGGACCACATACACACCAACGTTAAGAGGGGCTACATGAGGATTGTTAAGGGGCAGTGCATACCAACACCCCTCGGTAAGGCTGTCATAGCTTCCCTATCCAAGTTCGCCCCATCGCTAATAGACCCTGAGTTTAGGGCTAAGATGGAGAAGGCCCTATCCCTCATAGGCCAGGGTAAGGAGGAGCCAGCCAACGTGCGTAGGGCCCTTGAGGAGGAGGCGCTTAAAATATACAATGTCTTGAAGAGCAACAGGGTTGAGTTGGGTTTAACGTTGGCTAAGGCTATAAGGGAGATGAATAGCGTTAAGCAGAGCCGGACTTGAACGCCCTCTCCTGCATTTCAATGAATGGCTTAAGCGATTCAGGTATCCTTATCGCCAGGGCTGCCGCCCCAATTATACCAATATCGTCGCCGAACCTGGTTCCTAAAATTTCAGGGAGCCTAGCGACAGCATACCTGTCGAGGTACCTCCTCAACCCATCCAGTATTATGTCGCTGTTGTTTAGAAATACGCTACCCCCAAGCACCATGACTTCTGGGTCGTATGCATTTATCACGTTTGCTAAGCCGGCCGCCAGGGCCTTGAGTACGAACTCTATGAACTCCCTGCCGAATGCATCGCCGTCCCTGTAGCCTTTAAATAGGTCTGGGGTGGTTGCCTTACCGTTCTTAACCAACTCGGCTAGCGGCGTCATTGGGCCCCTATACCTCTTCTCAAGGTACCACCTGGCGGCCTTCGGCATATTACCACCACCTGCGAATGCCTCAAGGTGCCCGTATCGGCCACATCCGCATTGCAGGTCGGCTTCGAAGTCTATGACTGCGTGGCCCATTTCGTGGGCGTTACCATCCTTGCCGACCAGCAGGTTGCCGTCTACGATAACCCCCATGCCTATGCCCGTTGACAAGGTGACGTAGACCACATTCCTCTTACCGACGCCGTAGCCGAACAGGTACTCACCCCACACGGAGGCCATTGCATCATTGCCTATTACTACGGGTAGGTTGAAGCCCTGCCTAAGGGGTGCGTATAGCCTAAACCTCTTAACCCTCCACTTCAGGTTTGGCGCAATTATGACGTTGCCCACCTTTAGGTCTAGGGGCCCTATTGAGCCAACGCCAACCGCCCTTATGGAGCCTAGGTACTTCCCCAGGTCGGACTTGGCCCTATTCAATATTATCTGGGCTATTGTGTCTTCATTACCCTCCTCAGGTACAGGTACCTTAACCTTATCCACGACTGAGCCGTCTTCACCTATTACGCCTATCCTTATGAAGCTGGCCCCAACATCAACGCCCAGGTAGTATTCCATATGTTCAACCGCCTGAAATAGCGTTTAAATGCATGGCGCCTTAAGGCGGCGAATTAGGTTTTTAACCGGAAGTAGCCTAGGCTATGTGTCTGCGCCTGGCCTAGAATTCCTGGTTGATGAAGTCCTCCCATTGGTTAAGGCGGAGGTTGCCGCAAAGTTGAGCCAGGGAGGCTATAGCCAGGTTAAGATAGCCAGGGTGCTTGGCCTAACCCAGCCGATGGTTAATAAGCTCCTGGCCCAGGTAGAGGCATATAGGGCTAGGGCTGATAAGCTAGGTTTAAGGGGCTTCATCGAGGACATTTCATCAATCGTAGTTGATATGGTTAGGCTCGGCAATGTTGAGGAGGCCTCAGGCTACCTAACGAGGATGTTGGTGGAGGAGCTCGCAGGCTTAAGGCTGTGTAACGCCCACAGGCTCATTAAACCCGACCTACCTAAGGACTGCAGCATATGTGCGAGGATCTTCACGAGTAGGGACTCCGTATTGGCAAACATAGCCCAGGCCGTCAGGATGCTTGAAGGGGCTGAGGAGGTTTCACTCCTCGTGCCGGGCGTCTTAATGAACATTGCCGAGGCCATACCAAACCCAGTCGACATAAACGACGTGGCGGCCATACCAGGTAGGATAGATAGGGTCGGCGGCAGGGTTAAGGCCTGGAACGCACCATCATACGGCGCAAGCGTGCACTTAGCTTCAATACTCATAAACATAATTAAGGCCGGAGCCAGCGATAGGGCCGTCGCATCGGTTAGGTGGGGTGACGACGTTGAGGGTGCCTTAATTAGGCTGGGCTGGAGCTACGTTAAGGTTGGTGGGTCAGGTAGGCCCACTGAGGAGGATATTGTTAAGAGGGTTAGCGAAGCCTACATAGCATCCAGGCCCAGGGCCGTAGCCGACATGGGGGGCTACGGCGTTGAGCCGATAACATACATCTTCGGCAGGGATGCAGTAGACGTGGCGCTCCACGTGATTAGGCTCGCCAGGGAGGTTGCGGGGAAGGGTTAAAAAGGCTCGGAGGCTTAACATACAGTGATGATAAGGTTTCCGGAATGAAGGATGATTAATTCACCCCTTACTGACCGCTGGAATGCTTAAAGGCGAATATAGGCCCCATAAGCCGTGATTACGCTATCTAACGATTTCCTGGAGGTTAAGGTCCATGAGCAGTCGGGAACCGTTACGGAGCTTATAGATAAGCTTACAGGGGTCAACCACCTACTGTCAAGGCTACCTGAATTAGAGCTCCTTAAACCAGGCATGGGGATCCTTGAGGCTGAGCCAAGGCGCCTACCATACAGGGCCGCTGAAGTAAACCCCTCAGGAGTAGTATTAACGTCTATTGATGGGTCTGTTGTAAAGAGGATCACCTTGAAGGGGCCCTGGATCACCATCGATGTTAAGGCCAGTGGAGCGGCTAGGATAAGGGAGTTACTGCACTTATCATGTGGGCACGGGGGCTATTGGGGGGAGGCCCTTGGGGCAATGTACAACTGCAGGTACTTTGTCAAATTCGGCTTTGAGGAGGGCCCTGAAAGCTTCTCATCCGTGGGCCTAAAACCGCCGGTATCCGGATTCGCCTTCAGTAAACACACGTACCAGGACAGGTACTTCCCCGAGCTATCATGGGCGTCGTTCATTGATTCAAGCAGGAGGGTTGGCATGGCGGTAGTATGCCTAGGCGACTGCTATGGTGTTGTTGAAGACCAGTTCTTCAACGTTGAACTCAACCTAGTTTCGAAGAGCGGCCAATTATCCTTCATGCTGGCCCCATTCAATGGCCTAGCCAGGGTAGATTACGTTGATGAGGACTTAGCCATAGGCATTGAGGCCCCTGATGTTGTTGTGCCTGGAAGCCCCATTGAAGGCAAGGTGGCTATATATCCGTTTAGGGACCTGGGCAGCGTAGCATTGGCTGGGCTTGTTAGGCTCTCTAAAAACATGCCCATCCTCGGCAGGAGGGGTTATGACGTAGATAGGGTTAGGCCTGAGGAGAGGCTCATAGGCCTAGGCCTAGAGTCGAATAGCGTTTACTTGAAGGCGTATAAGCCCGTTTCCATAAGCTTCAGGACTAATAGGCTGGATTGGGATATGGACTTCACGCTATATGCATTGCCGATAATTGAACTTAACGTGGGCGGTAGATTAGTGAGGAGGGTTTTTTCAATAAACCCAGACTACGGAATGGCTATAGAGTTTTTGAAGAGGAAGATTCCTAAAATCAGCCTTGAGTCGGGCTGGAACCCCCACATAGAGTCCTTCTACGATGATAAGCAGGCTTCACTTAAGCTTTACGAATTGGCCTCGGAGGATTTTGAGGAGGCTGTTAGGATTGTTAAAGCTTCATCGTTAAACGACCTGGCCCTCAACATACTTAAAGGCTACGTTGAGGGTGGGGTTAAGGTTTACCCAGCAATATTCCTAGACTTTAAGAGCATTATGAAGGAGGGCTACTTAACGTCAGCCGCCTCGGACCTAGCCGTTAAAGGCGCCTTAGCTTACAGATTCCTTAAGGCGGACCCAGGAAACATAATAGGCTTGTTGTCGAGGATAGCCGACGCCTATGTTAAGGGTGATTTAATACACTGGTTCAATGGACTCCACGGCGGTGCTGGGTCAGCAGGCCTGTTCAACCTAATACTGGCCTACGACCTACTGGAGGACGTCCTCCCCGAGGAGCTTAAACTTAGGCTAATGCTGATGTTTAGGTGGGCCCAGGGGGAGTTGATTAAGATAACGAATGCGTGGGCTGGCAACTGGGAGTTAACAGAGGCGCTGGCCCTCCTAGCCATATCGACGAAGTTCCGCTTCAAGAATTCTAAACTGGGTTTGGTTAAGGCTGAGGCAGTCTTCAGGAATGCGCTGAACTACTTCCTCGACGATGGGGCTTGGGTTGAATTATCGGCAGGTTACCATAACGCGGTCCTAAACCTAATCGTGATGGCTTCAGAACTCCTAAGGCTAAACGGCGTAGACATATACGGTGAGGCTAAGGGTAGTAGGCCCATATTGAGGAGCGCAGTATACTGGCTGTGGCAGGTCATGGACCCCAACTACAGGATGCCCGCCCTCGAGGATAGCGGGGATTCGCTACCTAACCCAGACCCATTCCTAATACTTGGCGTCAGGTATAATGACCCTGGCCTAGTTAAAGTTGGGTTAAGGCTTATTGAACTCGGCTCAAGGCCAACACTCCCAATAACGCCAATTGTGGTTAATGAACTAGCCGACGCTAAGGCCATTGGGGGTGTGGGTGAACCGGCTAGAGGTAGGGTTACTATACTTGACGCATCGGGAAGGTTCGTGGTTAGGGGGGCTAATGGCCTATACCTAATCCTTGACTATGGACCCCACGGCGGCTGGCACGGCCACCCAGATAAGTTGAGCTTCGAACTACATTACGGCGGCGTACCAATAGTTGTCGATGCGGGGGTTGGAGGATACTACAACCCAATCCACTGGACTTGGCACAGGAGGAGTATTGCACACAACACAGTGACGCTGGGCACAGAGGATCAGGCCGAGGCGAGGGGAAGGCTCATCAGTGTTGAAGAGGCTGGAGACCTCATTAAGGCAGTCTTCGAGGCTGAAACATATAACGGCATTAAGCATAGGAGGACTATCATAGATGTGGCTGACTTAGCCATAGCCGTCGTCGACAACATTGAGGGTAGGGGTAGGTTTAGGTGGAATATACACTGCATGGGCGATGTAGAATATGTAGATAAGGTTGGCGTACACATGAAGGTAGGAGGCATAGAATATACGGTGGCCGTCCCCAAGATACCTGAGGTGTCTATTGGGTGGAGGATGGATAAGGAGGCTAAATACATATACTATGAGGATGATTTAAGTGGGGCAGGCATAATGTGGGGTGTCGTATCCTTCACAGACTTTGACATTACAGGTAGCGTCCTCAGGGTTAAGGGGCCTGGCAAAACCATTGAGGTTAAGTTATATTGATTCCTCATACCGTTTCACCTTAGAAACGGCCTGAATAGGAGCTAACCCTCAAAAACGCATCATGGAGGGGCCGACTATGAGGACGTCAACCGTAATCGCAATAGTGGTCGTTGTAGTCGTCGTGGCTGTGGCTGCGCTCTACGCATCTAGGTATATTGCAGGCAGCCTAAGCGGCGCCAACGTATACGTCTATCTCACTGATAAGCCTGTGCAGGTACAGCACCTATATGTGACTATAAGCTCTATAATGTTCCATAATGTGAATGGTGGATGGGCCACATGCAGCAATGCCTCAATAACAGTGGACCTAGCCTCACTGGTCAATACCTCTGAGCTGGCCGCCTCATGCAAGCTACCCAACGGCACATACAATTTAATATTCCTGAAGGTTTCGAGCGTAAAAGCTGTGGTTAATGGAAACACCGTCGACTGCACACTGCCCAGCGGCACATTTAAGGTACCGCTGGAGCCAAGCCCAATAGTTGTAAATGGGACAAGCTACAATGTCAAGGTTGACATGGGGGCTGTAGGCAACGTCAACATTACAGGCAATGGCAAATGCATAGTTAGGCCCGTCATCAGGGCGA
>CAYFHR010000050.1:0-8112 GCA_964343155.1 uncultured Thermoproteaceae archaeon
TAAACCTAACCAATGCCCCTTAAACACCTGTGAACCTCGGATACGGCAACATTATGTATTATCGGCCTAGCGTAATCTATCCTCCTATTCTCCCTAGTTGGGTGGACCCTATTGGTTAGGAGTACGATAACCAGGTCCCTCTCAACATCAACCCATATTGACGTCCCTGTGAATCCCGTGTGGCCGAAGGAGGAGTCGCTGAGCAGGTCACCTCCACTTGACGTAACGCCCCTCCTGTAAACTAGCCAGCCGAGGCCATAGCAGGTGTCTCCACATGCCCACGGCCTCCACATGGATTCAACAGTAGCCCTGCTCAGCAACCTGGAGTCCCTACCCTTAACGGCGTTTAGGAGGTCTAGGGCTATTTTAGAGACCTCAAGGCTTGTTGAAAATAATCCTGCATGCCCCGATACGCCATCCATGGCCCTGGCGTTTTCATCATGAACAATCCCCACCAGCGGCTCCGACCCAATAACCTCGGTGGCTGCAATCTCGTCAATGGTGAATTTGCCCAGTGGATTATACAGCGACCTCTCTAAGCCCAACGGCTCCACAACATATCCGCTAAATAGCTCATCCATGCGCTCCCCAGAAACCCTCTCAGCCACCGCCGTCAATATTATGTAATTTAAGTCGCTATAGACGACTGTAGAGCCTGGATAGTACGTTAACTGGGCCTTTAAGGCGCCTTCAATGACGTCGTTCCTGGACTTAGAGGCCTTGTAGAGCGGCAGCCATGGGGGTAGTCCTGAGGAGTGGGATAAGAGCATCCACAGCCTTACAGAATCCTTAACCATATTGTAGCCTGACTCGGTCTTTGAGAATTCAGGAAGTATGTCACTCACCCTTTGGTTAAGGTGAATTAAACCATCCTCAACAAGCCTCATTAATATGATGGATGTGGCTAGGGGCTTTGTTAATGAGGCTAGGTCAAATAGTGCATTAGGCCTAATAGGCCTTTTAGCGGGCGTAAGCTGCAGATAGCCGTAATCACCCATGAAGACTACCTGGCCCCTGTAGGCAATGGCTATGCTGGCCCCTGGGTATGCGTCAGACACGAAGGATTCAACAACCTTACCCAACCTCTCAAAACACCTAGCCATAGTTCGAATAGCGCCAATGCTTAATAAGTAATTCAGCAGGCTCCCCTATGGATGAGGCCTCCTTAGCAGGGATGTTTAAGGACAAGGTCTTTGAACTTCTAAACAGGGTTTATGCGGAGGAGTTCAAGAATATTGATAGGGCATCGGAACTGTGCGCATCATCCGTGTCTAAGGGTGGTTTAATCTACGTCTTTGGGACAGGCCACTCAATGCTGATGGCCATGGAGGTCTTCTATAGGGCCGGCGGATTAGCATACATATACCCTATACTTGACGGCAATCTAATGGGCATTAATGGGGCGTCCATGTCAAGTAGCCTGGAGAGGCTTACAGGGTATGCTAAAATACTCCTGGAGGGCGTTAGGATTGTTGAAAACTCAGCAATGGTGATAGTGTCCAATTCGGGGGTTAACCAAGCCCCCGTGGAGGTGGCCCATGAGGCTAAGAGCAGGGGCATGCCTGTCATCGCAGTGACCTCGGTATCCTATTCAAGTAGGCTCCAACCCAGGAATACCTTCGGTAAGAGGCTTTACGAGGTCGCCGACGTCACCATAGATAATAAGGTCCCTGAGGGCGAAGCCTTAATCGACGTTGATGGATACAGGATGGGGGCTGTATCAAACATAGTCAACTCCTATATACTTCACACGCTGGAATTGTTAACAGCATATAAACTCATAAAAATGGGGGTTAAGCCTGACGTGTGGGTAAGCGCTAATATACCGGGTGGCCGTGAGAGGAATGTTGAACTACTCGAGAAGTATAGGAGGCTTGTTAAATATCTCTAAGAGGTATTGGTGATAATATTTTAAAAGTTAAGTTACGCATACGCCTAAGGTGGCTTAAATGTCTACCCAGGCACCCAGCATTGTTAGGGTTGGCTTCGTGGGTTGCGGTGGTATTGTTCAGGGTGCCCATGCGCCAGCCCTGGCCCAGGTACCTTACGTTAGGCTTACGGCCTGCGCCGATGTTGACAAGGCCCGTGTTGCAGACTTCCTTGAGAAGTATAAACTAAACTTCTATACAGATTACAGGGAGATGCTTGATAAGGAGGCTTTAGACGCAGTTATCGTAGCAACGCCAAATGCCCTACATGCCCAGGTCGCTATCGATGCCCTGGAGAGGGGTGTTAATGTACTTGTTGAGAAGCCCATGGCGATAAGCCTCGATGAGGCCGTTAAAATGGTTGAGGCTGCCAGGAGGAGGCAGAAGATACTTATGGTTGGGCATAATATGAGGTTTGAGAGGAGTATCCAGGTTGGTAGGAAGTTTGTGGTTAATGGTAGGTTGGGTAAAATATACCATGTGAGGGGGCTCCACATTAGGAAGAGGGGCATTCCATCAACATCAACGTTCCTGCAGAAGAAGCTCTCAGGCGGCGGCCCAATGTGGGATATTGGTGTCCATACGATAGATGCGATAATGTTCATGCTGAATTTCCCAAGGCCAATATCGGTGATAGGCAAGGTGTACTCGGCATTCGCCGATAAGCCATACATGAGGATGAACTACCCAGTCCCAATGACTTCCCAATTCGCCTACACCGCACCCATGGATGTTGAAGACTTCTCAATGGGCCTAGTCACCTTTGAAAACGGCCTAACAATGTATATTGAGGCTACTTGGGCAACATACATTAGGGATAGTAAGCATGAGATAGCTATAATGGGGACTGAGGGAGGGCTACACTATGAGAATGGTTCATTAAGCTACATGCACACCCTAGATGAAGAATACCTAACGGCAACACCACTAATAGACCAGCAGCCATCCCACCCACAGCAGGATAGGGCCTTCGTGGAGGCTGTGGCTAAGGGCCAAACAACCGCACCATACCCTGGATGTAAGGGTGAGCAGGGGTTGTTGACTGTAGCCATAATAGACGCTATATATAGGTCTGCATCCGAGGGTGGTAGGGAGGTTAAGTTGAATATACCTGAATGGGTGTTTGAATCGTTGGGCTGGTGATCAGCGCCTAGTCCTAAGCACCCTATCGGCGACTCCAAGCTCATTCAAAATATCTACTATACCCTTAAACGACTCCCTAGTGCCATCCTCCTTGCTCCCACCCTGGGGCACGTAGTGCGTCTCTAGCGACACAACGCCATCATACCCATCGTCTATTAACGCCTTAAACTGCCCCCTGTAATCTATCGCACCCTTCCCAATTGGCCTCCATGAGAAGTGCCCATTCTCAACAATTGCGTCTTTAACGTGGACGTGCATTACAAGCCCCCTAACCGCCTCATATCCATCCGGGTAAGGCGCCTCCCTGGCGAAGAATGCGTTCCCCGGATCCCAAAGCACCTTGACATATTTACTATTCAACGCGTCCACAAGTCTCCTAGCCTCAGCCCCCGTGCCAACGATGCAGCTGTACTCATTTTCAATAACCAAATAGAAGCCCTCCCTCTCGGCAATTTCAATAGCCCTACTAAGCCTTTCCGTCAACCTAGCCAAATGCTTATCCAACCCACCCTGCCACCAGAATGTAAATATCCTCGTGTAGCCTAGATCAAGCTTCTTAGACACCTCAATAACCCTCCTCAACACCTTTAAATGCTCTTCATAGCCCGCATCATCCCATATGTATACCTTAAATATGAATGAGTCCAGGTTAGAGATCTCAAGGCCATACTTAGACGCAAGCCTTTTAACCTCATTAACCTCTGAGTCCGATAACTGGGAAATGTTCTTACCCCAAAGATCCCTGACCTCAACGTGGGTTGCCCCAAGTTCAGATATTACCTTTAGTGAATGTTCAAAGTCCTGGGATACCTCGTCAGATATTACGGCTAGCTTAAACATTGGTATGTGGCTACTCTAGGCTTATAAGCATGCCCTCGAATATTTCAAATCACCATATTTAAATACTTCATGCCGCTTAAACCCAGATACTATTAAGTCAACCCATGGTTAACCCAGATACTTAATAGGATTCTAGGCGCTTGCAGTAATATGCCGGGTAGGGTGGGTGTTGGTGTTGTTGGTTTAGGGGCTATAGGTGTTGTTCATGCCAGGGCTATTAAGGAGCTTGAGCAGGAATTGGGCTGGGTTAGGCTGGTTGCTGTTGTTGACCAGGTTAGGGCTAGGGCTGATGAATTAGCCAGGCAGTTGGGGGCTAAGGCCTACTACACTATAGATGACTTAGCCAGGGATCCTGAGGTCGATGTGGTAACCATAGCAACCCCATCGTATCTGCATGCTCCACAGGCGCTGTACCTGGTGGAGTATCATAAACATGTCATAGTTGAGAAGCCCATGGCAACAACGCTGGCGGGGGCTAGGGAAATGGTCATGAAGGCTGAGAGGAATGGGGTAAGGCTCGGCGTAATATTCCAGGAGAGGTATGCGCCAGACATAGTTAGGGCGAAGCAGATCATTGATTCTGGAGCCTTAGGTAAGGTATTCATGGTTGATGCGAGGATGATGTGGTGGAGGGATGAGAAGACCTACTACAATAGGGATGAGTTAGCCAGGAGCTGGAGGGGCATGTGGGATACTGAGGGTGGTGGTGCATTGACAAACCAGGGGATACACACGGTCGATTTAATGTATTGGCTAGGCGGTGAGGTGACTGAAGTGGCGGGATTCTACACTAACTTCTCACACCCAACAATAACCGTTGAGGATAATGCAGTTGCAATATTTAGATACAGGAGTGGTGCATTAGGCCTCCTTGGGGCCTCAGTATCCACACAGCCCAGCAACATGCAGTTCAGGTCGATTAGAATCTACGGCACCGAGGGGCAGTTGGAGATAATGGATAGGAAGATTACGCTGCTGGCCACGAATAGGGGTGAGGCTGAGAAGGCCTACGCATCCACGAGGAGTGAAACCATTACGGAGGCGGGCAATTTACATAAGGAGCTCTTCAGGAGCTTCCTAACAGCCCTATCTGAGGGTAGGGACTTCCCAATAAATGGGTATGAGGGGATGAGGAGCCTTGAGATAATTAAGGCAATATACCTATCGTCAAATACAGGGCAGGTAATTAAACTGCCACTAAACCAAACATATGTAATATAGGTGATTGATGTGAAGGTTGCCTTCACAAGCCTAGCATACCCCGAGTTAACGCTTGTTGAGGTCCTTGAGAGGGTTAGGAGGTTTGGGTTTGATGGATTGGAATTGAGGGTTGCTGACGATGGGCAGCACCTCAAGCCAACATACCCAGTACCTAGGGAGGTTTTAGAACTCGTAAGGTCCTATAATGTTAAGTTAAGTGACCTAGCTGGCTACGCCTCATTCGCAATGCCTGACGAAGCCGAGAGGGGGAGGAATGAGGAGGTTTTAAGGACGTTAATACTGATGGCGCGCGAACTCGAGGCCCCCGGCGTCAGGGTTTATGGAGGTAGGGTTGTTGATGATGTGGATAAGGCTGCTGTTAGAATAGCGGACTCGCTAAATAGGCTCGCCAAATTTGCAGGGGATAATGGGGTTTTGATACTTTTAGAAACGCACGACGACTGGGTTAAGGCTGTTAACCTGAGGAAGCTGCTAAACCTTCTAGACCCTGAAGTATACATACTCTACGACTTCGCCAACGTATTGAGGGCTGGGGAGAGCCATGAGGAGGTCTTCGAATTAATAAAGGGTAGGGTTAGGCATGTGCACGTTAAGAACTTCAAAGTTGTGGGAGGCAAGGTTAGGTACACGACGCCCGATGACCCTGAAGGCAGGGTCCCCATAGCTAAAATAATCGGGGACTTGAAGAAGGCAGGCTACGACGGCTACCTGTCTGTTGAATGGGAGAAGAAGTGGAACCCAGACTTAGAGCCAGGCGACGTAATTTTACCAAAATACCTAACCTACCTGAGGAGCATACTGGCTAGTCTGTGACGGGCTCCCACCTCTTACTCTTAAATGACCTATAGGCTGCGTCTATTATCCTATTTACCTCGACTCCATCGTTGAAATTCTCCCTAGGCATCTCACCCCTTTCAAACGATGTTATGAAGTGCCTGAGCTCGTTTAAATAGCCGTATAGTTCAAACTCCCTCCAGATTGGGAATAGCCAACCCTTAGCCACCTCAGCCTTCTCAACAACGTAACCCACCTTCTCCTCTGGGGCTGTTGTAAATACCCTGATGCCAGTCTCCCTCGTCACGTCGATAAATATAGCCCCTTCACTACCATATATCTCGTACCTCAGGTCTAACCCACCGTGGGCTGCCCAGCTGTTTTCAGCCTGCCCAAGCTCACCCCCACTATACCTTACAAGGACTATGCTGTTGTCCTCAGCCTTAGTCTTATCCTTATGCACCAGTAAGTCACCCCACCCAAGGACCTCAACTGCCTTACCACCTATCATCTTCCTAGTAACCTCGATCGAGTGGCAGCCCATGTCGAGTAGGCTTCCACCGCCTGAAAGGTCCTTATCCCAGAACCATGGGCTGTGGGGCCCGAAGTGCGCCTCCCTACTCCTAACCCAGAATACCTTACCTATGGCGCCATTCTTAACCATCTCCATAACCCTCTCAATCTGGGGTATGAAGACCTGATTCTCCGCATATGCGTGGAGTACGCCGTACCTATTGACCGCGCTAAGCATCTCCTTAGCCTCCTCTAGGGTTCTTCCAAGGGGCTTCTCAATAATTATATTCTTCCTGTTTTCGGCACATATCTGTACAGCCTTTAGGTGGAGGAAGTTGGGTAGGACAATGTCCACAGCATCTATTTCAGGGTCTTTACACAGCTTCTCTATGAAATCCTCCCCAGTATAATACTTGCCTATACCCCACCTCTTGGCGAATTCAACAGCCCTACTCCTCGAGGCCACTGCAACGACCTTGGCATTGGGTATCTCCATATATGACTGCATGTGGAATTCTGCTGCGAAGCCTGAGCCGAGTAGGCCAACCCTGACAACCATAATGATGCTTAATCTTGAAGTTTTTAAGCATTATGCCTAAGCAACTTAAAGTAACTTAATTATTTTACTATAGATAATTACAGTTATTCAAACTCAATGCCATCAACAGTTGTTAAAATGCCTCCGTAAAGATAGCTTATCTGCCTTAATGCGAGCAGGTAGTCGAATCTATTTAATGCAGATACCGCATCTATAGGTACCACAACCCTATACCAGTTTAGGGCTGCGCTGCCTGCAGTATGAAGTACACATATGTTTGCCACTGTGCCCGTTAAAACTAATGTATCCGCCTTAACAACATGCCTAAGCAGGTAGTCTAGGTCCGTCCCGAAGAATGCGTCATACCTCCTCTTCCTGACCACAACATCACCCTGCATGGGCTTCAACTCATCGACAATATCGGCGCCCCAGGTGCCTTCAACACAGTGCTCACCCCAAACCTCGAACTCGGGATCATTCCTCAGGTGCCAATCCTGTGTATAAATCACCCTAACCCCCTTAGCCCTGGCCTTATCTAGGAGCTTCCTAATGGGCCCTATTGTCTTTTCAGCGTCAGGAACATAGAGCTTACCACCCTTCCTCACGAAGTCGTTCTGCATATCGACGACTACGACAGCCGTCCTAGAGGCTGGTAAAGTAACCCTTTCAACAATCTTTATTTCAGGCGTCTCAACAGTCTCCTTAATTATCATAAGGCCTAGGTGCTGTTGAATATAATAAGCCTAGCTATGCAGAAGCTGCCGTAGCCACCGTAGATTAAGAGTCCATTTAAGACAACCCACGTGTGGTTTACCAGTTTTGCCTTAGGCTATTCATGAGGCTTCGTAGGCCTTCTGGTATTTCTACTTGCCATTCGTTGAAGGTTGATAGTATGCTTAGGATTCTTGGGTCTTTGGCCTCGTATTTGGCTGTGAGTTCGTTTACATAGTCCTTGTTTACCATTCTTTTTGCGTACCCTATGCTGTAGTCTGGGTGTAGCCTGGGTAGGTTTTCCCACGTCCACCTTGCCGATACTGGGAATTTGCCCAGGATGCTGTCGAACATTAGCCACGCCACCAGCCTCAATTCGCTGTATGCGCCTAGGCCTGTCCTGAGGGGTAGGAAGTTTATCAGGAACTCCCTCATATTCATGCT
>CAYFHR010000051.1:0-7755 GCA_964343155.1 uncultured Thermoproteaceae archaeon
CTGTTGATGAGCCTCCACGGGACTGAGATTGATGAGATTTGCAAATGCTGAACTATACTACAGGTACGCCTCCGCTATCCCATCCATGCAGTTAACCCTAATCCTCCCCTTAACCGCATTGGCCCTGCTTAAGGTCGCCTTAATGCCCCTGTGGTGGCTGCCCTCCCAGTAATACTGCCCACACGATGTACACCTGTATATTGGCTTACCCAGCCTGATCACGTGTTCGGGGACTTTGCCGACAGCCTCCTGGGGATCAACCCTAATGAGCCTGCCTCCACATAGTGGGCACAGTGAATACGCCATGGTCAACTCCAAGTCCATTAACCTGGCTACGGCTGCTAACCACTCAACGTGGCTGCTTGAGGCCAGGTATATTGATGCGCCATCCCTCCTCTCAAACAGCCCCCTATCCCTTGTCAC
The DNA here is from genome assembly GCA_964343155.1 of uncultured Thermoproteaceae archaeon. Classification (GTDB taxonomy): domain Archaea; phylum Thermoproteota; class Thermoprotei; order Thermoproteales; family Thermocladiaceae; genus Caldivirga. The sequence goes on from CAYFHR010000051.1 coordinate 424, forward strand.
AACAACGCCGCCTATTGAGGATAGGTAGTCGTCGCTGAACCTGCTATCGTAGTAAACCTCAACGCCAATTATCCTAAGCCACCTGGCGAGCCAACCCAACATTGCGTCTAGGTATATTGGCCTAAGCCCCGTTAGGCTGCATGGGTTTGAAACAGCTATAAGCCTCACTGGCCCGAATCCCCCAGCCTCGCTTAAATAGCTACTCGGCCTCACCCATATTGGCCTCCTCGTAGAGCAGGGCTAAGTACCTTAAATCCTCATTCTGCTGGCTAACGCCTGAGGATAGGAGCATTGATAGGCCTAAATCAGCCATAATAGACCTAAGCCTAGAAAGCCTACTAGGCTTAACGTAAATCAACCCCCTAGCCAGATTGTCGACAACGTCCGATACGCCCAGTAGGCTGTCTATAATCATCCAGGTCAAGTATAGGAAGTCTAAATAATCGGGGCTGGGGGGCTTGAAAACCTGCCTAAGCCTGTTGAAGAACTCTAGAAGCCCCATGCCTAACCTAACTACAGCTTAGGGGTTAATAAATGTTTTGCAGAATATAAGTATTACAACAAATATGAACTATTAATTAATACTTATGAGGCATAATATATTATATTAATTTGAAGGATACTGTATGTAAATATTTAATGTAACCCTATATGCCCTATATACCCCTTCTGTTTCCGCGCGGAGAAACCGTTTAAATGGGTTAACGTTGAGGTGGCTGTGCCTAAGAGGGTTATTTTCCATGAGCTTAAAACGCCTGAGGAGGCCTTAAGGATTATTGAACAGTATGTTAAGCCAATGCCCGTTGAGTATGTGCCACTGGAGGAGTCCTACATGAGGGTTCTTGCAGATGACGTGTACGCCAAGGTTGACGTACCCCCCTTCGATAGGGCCACCATGGATGGCTACGCGGTCTCTGCTGAGGATACGTTTGGCGTTGATGAACTCCACCCAAGGGGGTTGAGAATCATAGGTACTGTTAATGCTGGCGATAGCGAATTGCCGACTGTACATAGGGGTGAGGCTGTTGAAATAGCCACAGGGGCACCACTACCGCCTGGCGCCAATGCTGTAATACCTGTTGAATACACTAAGGTGGAGGGGGATGTGGTGGCGATCTATAGGTCCGTAACCCCCATGGATAACGTTATGTCGGCGGGCTCCGACATAATGATGGGTGAATTGGCCTTAAGGAGGTGTACCGTGATTAAGGAGCGTGAGGTTGGGGTTTTGGCCGCGATAGGCGTGGATAAGGTTCCAGTCTTCAAGAGGCCAACGGTGGCCATAATATCGACGGGCAATGAGATTGTTCCCCCTGGGTCAAGCCTAACCATGGGTAAGATCTACGACGTCAACACATACACAGTAGCCCACGGGGTTAGGGATGTTGGGGGCATACCGCTTATAATGGGTATTGTCAAGGATGATGAGGCCGAAATGGCTAAGGCTATTGATGAGGCGTTGAGTAGGGCTGATGTTGTTCTGCTCTCCGGCGGGACCTCAGCCGGGGCCATGGACATAACCTACAGGGTCCTTGATAGAATAGGCCCGCCGGGAATAGTAATACATGGCCTCAACGTCAAGCCCGGTAAGCCAACAGTCGTCGCGGTCAGTAGGGGTGGTAAGATTGTTGTTGGGCTGCCGGGCTACCCCAGCAGCGCATTGATGATATTCAACATAATTGTCAAGCCAATATTGGCGAAGATGCAGTGCATACCATCGACTCAGCAGGTTGTTAGGGCTAAGTTGGCGGTCAGGGTTGAGGGGGCTAGGGGTAGGAGGGGGCTCTACCCGGTAAGCCTTGTTGAATCCATCGGCGGCGAGGTTAAGGCCTACCCACTCCCAGCGGAGTCGGGGGCCATATCAACCCTAGCCCAGGCGGAGGGCTACTTCGAAGTGCCGGAGGGCAGGGATTTCATGGAGGAGGGTGAGTGGGTTGAGGTTAAGCTCTTCGTACCTGAATATAAGCCAGCCAACCTGTACATAATAGGCAGCCACGACGTAGCCCTAGACATAGCCCTAATACCCATGATGCCCAGTTGGGTTAGGGCTAAGGTGATAAACGTCGGTTCACTTGAAGGGCTAAGGGCCGCGGCCAGGGGTGATGCAGACATTGCAGGTATACACCTCGTCGACGAATCCTCAGGGGAGTATAATGTGCCGTTCGTCAAAAGTATTGGGCAGGGCTCAGTAGCCCTCATTGCGGGCTACATGAGGGAGCAGGGCATAATAGTGCCTAGGGGTAATCCAAAGGGCATTAAGTCCATAGACGACATTATAGAGGGGGGCTTAACCATAGTTAACAGGAATAGGGGCGCGGGCACGAGGTTCCTGCTGGACATGTTGATTAGGCGCTATGCCGAGAAGCATGGGTTGAGCGTAGGTGAGGTTATCGGCAAGATACGCGGATACTACCACGAGGCAAGGACGCACACGGCCGTGGCGGCCGCAGTGGCCCAGGGTAGGGCTGATGCAGGCATTGGTATTAGGGCGGCAGCCTCGATGTATGGCCTAGACTTCATACCACTTGCCTGGGAGCACTACGACTTCGCAGTCCCCCTAGCCAAACTTGAGAAGGCCTCGGTGAGGGAGTTCATAAGCATTGTAAAGACCCCCGAATTCAAGAGGAGGCTGGAATCAATACCGGGGTATAGGGCTAAGGACAATATAGGCGAGGTAATAGTCTTTAAGCAGTAATACATTAAAACATTCTGCTCAACAATAAGCGTGGTTAAGCAATACTCGGTGAGGGTTAATGGCCACGAATTATCGATATCCTTCATAAGTAGCAGGATCCTTAAAGTAACCTACGGGCCAGGGCACAGGTCCCTATCAGTACTGCCCAGCGAACCCATTGAGTTTCAGGCCGTTAAAGCAGGCGAATATGAATTATTGGCCACGGGCGACCTACACGTCCTAGTTGGCCCAGGCGGCTCAATTAGTGTTAGCGACAATAAGGGGCGTAGCCTGGTCCTTGAGGTTGAGAGGGAGCTTAGGCCTAATGGGCTTGGGGGCTTTGAAAGTAGGCAGGTCATGGTGCTTAGGGGTAGGGGCTTCTATGGGCTTGGGCAGCATCAAGGCCTATTCAACTACCTAGGCGCCACCGTATATCTCCTTCAAAGGAACCCAACCGAAACTGCGCTACCAATACTCATATCCAACGAGGGGTTTGCAGTAATGTGGGACCACTACAGCCTATCTAAAATCGACGTTAAGCCAACCTCCCCAGGTGAGGCTAGGGTTGAATTCTGGTCCGAGGACGTGGACTCCATAGAGTACTACGTCATATATGGGCCTAGGCTTGACGACGTTGTTTCAGGCTACAGGAGGCTTACAGGGAAGGCGCCAATGCTCCCCAAGTGGGCCTTCGGCTACTGGCAGTCAAGGGAGAGGTATAGGACGCAGGACGAGTTGGTTAATGTTGTTAGGGAGTTTAGGAGGAGGGGGATACCAATAGACGTCATTGTCCAGGACTGGCTATACTGGGGTAAGTATGGTTGGAACGCCATGAGGTTCGACGAGTCGAATTACCCGGATCCGGCATCGATGGTTAAGGAGGTTCATGAACTTGGGGCCAGGCTCGTAATATCGATATGGCCCATATTTGGCCAGAAGACCGAGGTCTACAGGGCCTTTAAGGAGAAGGGCTATTTAATACCAGGCTCCCTCAACTACGACCCATTCAACGATGAGGCCAGGAGGGAGTACTGGAGGTTGATATACGACAACTTCGCTAAAATAGGCGTGGACGGCTGGTGGCTTGACGCATCGGAGCCTGAGCTGGATAAGCCAAGGGACCCGGCATCAGATAGGGGTACCTGGTCATTCTACAGCGGGTTAAGGGACTCGGCGGTGGCCCTCGGTAGGGGTTCAATGTACCTCAACGCCTACCCACTGATGCACACTAAGGCTGTCTACGAGGGCCAGAGGTCGTTGATGAATAGGCGCGTCGTCATTTTAACCAGGTCAGCCTTCCTAGGCCAACAGAGGCACTCTGCAATAACCTGGTCAGGCGACGTGCACCACGATTGGGGCGTCTTAGCTGGGCAAATACCCGCAGGCCTAAACTTCAGCATATCCGGGATACCATACTGGACAACCGACACGGGCGGATTCTTCAGTGGGGATCCGTCGTCAAGGGCCTACTCCGAGATCTTCGTCAGGTGGCTTCAATGGAGCACCTTCTGCCCAGTAATGAGGGTTCACGGGACGTGGTACGCTAAGGAGCCCTGGATGTTTACTGGGGAGGCCTACGACATAATAGTCAGCTACATTAAGTATAGGTATAGGCTACTGCCTTACATATATTCCGTGGCCTGGATGGTGGCCAGCGAGGACTACACAATGATGAGGCCCCTAGTCATGGACTTCCAGGACGATGAAGAGGCCTTAAACATAGGTGACCAATACATGTTCGGCCCATCAATAATGGTGAGCCCAGTAACCGAGCCGACAAATAGGCGCAGGGTCTACCTACCGAGGGGTGTTGAATGGTACGACTTCTGGACTGGCGAGAGGCTCAGCGGCGGGAGGTATGTGATGGTTGACGCACCCCTAGATAAAATACCGCTCCACGTTAAGGCAGGCTCAATAATACCGCTGGGCCCATTTAAGGGCAATGCCATGGAGCCTGAAAACCCGATAGAACTCAGAATATACGACGGCGCTGATGCCGAATTCAGGCTATACTTCGACGACGGCGAGACATACGACTATGAAAAGGGCGAATACTGCATAATACCCCTAAGGTGGGTTTCAGGGGAGGGTAGGCTAATTATAGGCGAAGGCATGGGCAACTACTGCAGTAGGTTAGGCGGCTTAACGTTCAATGTTGTTAAGGTGTCTCCAGGCGTCGGTGTTGGGTTTAGTGAGGCTAAACCCCAGTTAACGCTAAGCTACAGCGGTAGGCGCATTGAGGTTAGCTTAGCCTAGCGCGCAATACTTAATAACTTAAACAAGCTTCTTGAATTATGGTTGAGGTTAGGTTCGCTGAAATAATACTTGAAAATAGGCCTACGAAATTCTGGAGGATACTTAAGCAGATAGGCGTCAACTATGCGGATGGAATCCTACCTAAGTGGTTTAGGGATTGGAGGCAGATTGAGGAGGAGAAGCCCTGGGAGTATGAGCCGTTGGTTAGGTATAAGAATATGCTTGAGGAGAATGGGCTTAAGCTAGTGGCCATAGAGGACAACCCACCCATGGATGGTATTAGGTTCGGCATAAGGGAGCTTAAGGAGCAGGAGCTAGACAACGTGGCGAGGATGATTGAGAACATGGGTAAGCTAGGCATTAAAATATGGATATACAGCTGGATGGCCGGCATAAGCTGGTCCAGGACAAGGACGCACATAATCGGCAGGGATGGGATGTATGTGACGGGCTTCAGCATAGATGACGTTAAGAACGCCCCTGAACCAGCAATACTCAAGAAGGTTGGTAAAATAGACCATGAAACCATGTGGAGGAACCTCAAGGACTTCCTAGAATACATAATACCCATTGCCGAGCAGGCCGATGTAAGGCTGGCAATGCATCCAGACGACCCACCAATACCCGAATATAGGGGTATTCCAAGGATTATGAATAGCGTGGAGTCCTTTGAAAGGTTGATAAACCTGGTTAAGAGCGAGTACAATGGCATAACCTTCTGCATGGGCAACTTCACACTCATGACAGATGACCTGGCGGCCGCCATTAGGAGGCTTAAGGATAGGATATACTTCGTCCACTTCAGGGATGTTAAAGGCGATAAATACAACTTCGTTGAGACCCTGATAGGTGAGGGTAAGACGAACCTGGTTGAGGCAGTTAAGGCGCTCCTGGAGATAGGCCATGAGTGGTATGTTAGGGTTGACCACACGCCGACGCTTGAGGGTGATGATGAGGTGATTCCAGGGTACTCATACCTAGGTAGGATATATTCAATAGGCTATGTTAAAGGCCTATTCGACGCGGTAGCCAAGATGCTTGGTAGGGCCTAGCCTCAATACTTACCCTTTGAAAGCACCCTAGCCGCCACTATCAACGGATGCCATACAGGGGCTGTTGGCGGCGCGTAGGATAGGTCGGCGAAGAAGAAGTCGTCTATCGTAGCCCCCTTACCTATCAGGGAGGCTGCAGCATCTATGTAGCCTGCAACAACCCTATCATAGCCGGCCACCTGTACCCCAAGCACCCTTTGGCTGGCCTCATCGATAATCATCTTAACCCAGACCTGCCCACCCTCAGGGTAGTAGTGTGCCGTGGACCTAGCCCTAATCAACGCTGAGGCTACCTTAAACCCCTCAGCCCTGGCCTGGGCCTCCGTCAAGCCCGTCCTGGCCACGTAGAGGTTGAAGACCTTGGTGACTGCTGTGCCTAAGACCCCTGGGAACTTCAGGAACCTGCCCCTCACCGCATTAGCCCCAGCCACCTGGCCCATCTTATTGGCTGGAGGCGCTAAGGCGACGTAAGTCCTCTTACCCGTTATTAGGCTCCAGGTCTCTGCAACATCGCCTGCCGCGTATATGCCCTCGACGCTGGTCTCCATGTATTCGTTAACCCAGACAGCCCCTGTTTCACCAAGCTTAACCCCAGCCCTAACGGCTAGGTCTACGTCAGGCCTAACCCCAACCGCCATGAATACCTTGTCAACCTTGTATTCGCCCTTCTCAGTCTCGACGACGTTAACGTGGCCGTCAACCCCCCTGAACCCCGTAACCCTCTCGGACAGGTGTAGCTCAACGCCATTCTTCACAAGCTCCTCGTGAATAACCTTAGCCACATCCTCGTCGAATGTGGTGGGCAGTACGTGGCTCATCATTTCGAAGACCAGGACCCTCTTGCCAAGCCTCCTGAGGGCCTCTGAAAGCTCCAGGCCTATGTAGCCTCCCCCAATTATAGCCACCGTATTGGCCCTCTGGGCCTCCTCCCTAAGCCTAGGCGCCTCATGGGGTAGCCTCAGCGTCAGTATTCCATTTAAGTCAACCCCATCAATCCTGGGCACTATGGGTTTAGCCCCAGTCGCTATTACTAAGACGTCCCAGGGTATTGAATCCGTTGAACCATCACTCCTCCTAACGTGCAGGAGCCTCTTATCGACATCTACGTCGTAGGCCTCCGTGTTGACCAGGACCTTCACATTCCTCTCCCTGGCAAACTCCTCAGGGCTGTATGTAGTCAACTCTTCTGCATCATTGACCAACCCCCCTATGAAGTATGGTATTCCGCAGGGCGCGTGGCTTATGAAGGGGCCCTTATCTATGAGCGTTATGTCTGCCGACGGGTCTAGCCTCCTAGCCCTAGCAGCCGCAGAGGCCCCGGCAGCGCCCCCACCAACTATTACTACCCTC
>CAYFHR010000052.1:0-7653 GCA_964343155.1 uncultured Thermoproteaceae archaeon
AAGGTGCCATCGGTAATATTTCTAAACGTGTCCATCGATGGATATACGTGGTCTGGTGAGGTTAATTTAACGAATGTTAATACAACGCTGCTGTCCATACCATTCAACATACCTTACGGCAACTACACAGTGGCCTTAACGGCCAAGGCCCTTTTTAACCTATCTAAACCCAACGCAACCTACTACTGGTACAACTACTCATATAGGCTAATCATGTTTAAGCCCCTGATAACCGCCGCCAGGCTGGTTCAATGCGGCCTAGTTAATGTACTTGAGAATGGTTCATCAATACTAGCCCCCTACTTTAAACCGCTCCTATTAATCAACGCCTACTCCAGGATGCCTGTGGAATTGGTGCTCTATGTTACCCAGGGTTTATCGGCAATTCTCTCAAACAGCAGTATTTTGATAAATGGCGAATCCACAGCCGCGGTAAGCTTAGGCATGGTTAACGGGAGCGTAGGCGCGTATTTAATGTATAATGGCTCCCAAATATCGGCATACAGCTTATATACCACGTTTGAGGAGCCTTGGCTAAATGTCGTTGTTAAATACGGTAACGCCGAATTAACCCCCACCAATGGGGCCGTAGTCAACGTGGTGGCTGGAAACCTAGTAGAATTCCTGGCGAGTAGCCAGGCTAACCTGACGGTTGAGGTTCTGGTTAATGGTTCACCAGTCCAGCAGTTCATTCAACCCAATGCAGGTATATACAACGTCGCAGCATTGGCTAAATACGGTTCATGCACAGTGCAGGGCGTTGAATTCGCCATACGCTCCTATTCGTTAAACAGCATCTACGTTAAGGCCCTCAACACCACAATAGCCCCAGCCTTAAACTCGACTGTCGCCATAGTCCTTAAACTACCCCCACCGATAATCAACGGCACATATAGCTTGAGCCTATTATCAAACCAGTATGATGCCTGGGTGTATGGGTCAGGTATGGTCAATGGAAGCGGCGTAGTCTTGGCTAAGGTTTATTCACTTCAGCCAGGCCCCCTACCTATTCTACTAAGCCTAAACCTGCTTGATTACGGCGGCTTCAAATACGCATACAGCACAGTCATCGTTGTTGATGTCCTTAAGCCATCGATAGAGGTCCTTGACAGCAGGGTTAATGTTACCTATGGAAGCCCCGTGGTCGTAAGGTTCAGGCTCATTGCAGGCAACTTCACCATACCCAACCAGACGTTGAGCTACGTGCTTTCGTCAAATGGCCTTGAGGTGGCTTCAGGCGTGGCCTCAACTGGGCCTGGCGGATTAGGGTACGTTAACCTGGGGGTGTTGGATGCAGGCACATATACGTTAACAATACTGTATTCCCCATCACCCCTAATATATGTGCTGGGCCAGGCATCAATAGTGGTTAACAGGGCTCCAGTGTCGCTATACATGGAGGCTGCATCGACGTTAATCTACGGTAATTCAACGGTGGTCCGCATAATGGTTAAGCCACCCATAAACGCCTCAATATACGTCTACGCCAACAGGACCTTCATAGGCTCTGTACAGGCCTTAGATGGCTTAGCGGAATTCAAATATAAGCCTCCTCATGCAGGCCTCATAAACCTGACGGCATACTACCCGGGGAGTTTGAATTACCTGCCCAGCGTGGTGAGTTCAGCCATAATTGTTGAGAAGGCTCCATGTGAACTAGTGGTCAATGTAACGCCAATGCTTAGAGTCGGCGAATTATTGAACATTACAGGTTTCGTTAAGCCGCCAATAGGCTCCATTTTAATAAGCCTAAACGGCTCAGGGGTAGTAGAGGCCCTTAACCATGGCCAATTCTCCTGGTCAACATATATACTTAATCCAGGCGTATATGCGGTTAACGTTACGTGGCCTGGCAATGCTGATTACCTTTCATGCAGCCGCCTAACCATCGTAACAGCCCATAGGGCCATACCTGCAGTCTACATAGCTGTTTCAGGCTATTCAACATTGGCTGAGGGTAGTACGTTAACCATAGTTGTTCATATAATAGCCCCTAGGGGTATTGATACGTTGGGTAACGCAACCCTGATGTATTGGGTTAACGGGGTTTACCACAGTAGGAACTTAACGGTGGGCAATGGCACGGTAATAACCGTGAGGCTTGATAGGCCCGGCAGCTGGGTTATTAAACTGGCTTACCACGGTAATAGGCAGCTTGAGGGTGGTGAGTCCCAGCAGATTGTGCTTAATGTCCCACCCGGCCTATACGGCTTGCCATGGTACATATTTGCAATATATGCCTTAGCCATAGTCATAGGGGTTTCGTTGGGGTTAGCCCTCAGGATTAGGCCCATAGCTTAATTAACATGCGCGGATAGCTTTATAACTAGTTGGCCATGGGTTATTGCGTAAATGCTGCTTGTACACTTATCCGACATACACCTGGGGAGGAGGCAGTATGGGCTTGAGGCCAGGGCCAGGGATTACGAGGAGGCCTTCATGAGGGCTGTGGGCAAGGTTATTGAGCTTAAGGAGTCTAAGGGGGTTGAGGCAGTCTTAGTGACCGGCGACATCTTCGATAACCCAAGGCCAGCCCCATCAACATACCTAACCGCCATAAGGGGGTTTACGATGCTTAAGAATGCTGGGTTGAGGATTTTGGCAATTAGGGGCAACCACGACGCATCAGCCACAAACCCAGTCGACAACCCAATACAGGTATTGTCATCCTCAGGCCTACTTGAGTACCTAGACGGAGGCTACGTTGACTTGGGTGGGGTTAGGGTAATTGGAGTTGGCTGCGTCCCCAGGGATAGGCAGGAGAAGGCCGTTAGGGCTGTGAGGGGGCTTATGGGCAGGGGGTTGAACATAGTTATGATGCACCAATACATCGAGGGCACGCCATACAAATACCCAATGCCCAACATAGACTACTACTCGGTAAGCCAAGCAGACCTACCTAAAACACCCCACTACGCCCTTGGCCACATACATGAGCATGCGCTGGCCCACCCAACTTTAAGCGCGGTCTATGCAGGCTCCCTCGAAATATGGGATTCAGGGGAGTTCGAAACCTATGTTATTGATTCAGGCAGGTTAACGAGGGTTAAGGGGCAGGACCCCAAGGGATTCCTGATACTTGAAGCCGACGAGTCTAAGGGTAGGGTTAAGGTAACTCCAGTTCAGCTTGAGGCAGGTAGAAGGATGATTAGGCTGATAGTTAACGTGTCTGGCGAAGACCCCAGGCACTTCAGGGAGGCCGCATCAGAGGCCAGCCAACTTAACATAGGGGGGTCGTACATACAGGTCGACGTTGTTGGTAAGCTGGCTGAGGGATTCTCGACAAGGGACTACGACTTCACGAGGTTCTTCAAGTCAATATTCAGCAATGCCCTTGGGGTTAACGTGAGGATTGACGTAACTAAGCCCACATCGGCGGCCAGTAGGATTAATGTTAGGGGCCTGGGCGAGATGCTTGAAGTAGCCTTAGGTAAGGCTATTGGGGATAGGGCCATTTTAAACGCCCTCATAGCGGCTGTCGACTTAATAGACCAGGGTAGGGAGGATGAGGCTGAGGCGCTGTTGATGAAGGTGATTAGGAATGGTGGCGTTGATAAGCCTTGAGGTTGAGAACATTAGGTCTGTTAAAAGGGCATCAATAAAGTTCACCAGGGGGGTTAACTTCATACACGGCGCCAATGGGGTTGGTAAAACAACGATACTTGACTCAATAGCCATAGCCCTATTCGGGACTGACTGGCTTAAGAGGAGGAGGATGAGGTTGGCCGACCTGGTTACAATAGGGGCCCTCCAATCGGTGGTAAGGCTTAGGGTTGAGGTTGATGGGTCAATATACGTGATACAGAGGGCCTTCAACAGGGATAAGATGATTGAGTCGTTAACGTACGTTGTCGACGAGTCTGGAAGGAGGCTAGCCGCCAGGGATAGGGACGTAACCAGGTGGGTTATGGATAAGCTAAACATAGATCCTGCAACCTTCGAACTACTCTACATTAGGCAGGGCGAGTTAAGGACAATACTTGAGGTTAATAAGAGGGAGGAGCTCAGGCTGGATAAGGTGCTTAAACTTGAGGCATTGGACAAGCTCCAAGACGTGGTCCTTAGAAACATAGCCAAGAGGCTTGAATACGAGGAGAACGCCACATTAGCCCTACTTAAAGAGGCTAGGGATGAGTTATCTGGGGTTGAGAAGAGCGTAAATGACGCAAGGGCAAGGCTGGAGGGCGTCAATAGGCAGATTAAGGACCTTGAGGCTAGGTTAAGCCAGGTTAAGGAGGCCCAGGCTAGGCTTGAGGATGAGGAGAGGAGGCTGATATCAGATAGGGAGAGGTTGAAGGCCCTTGAACAGGCATTGGCCGAGGCTATTAAGGAGCTTGAGGAGGTTAGGGCTAGGAGGATTAGCCTTGAGGAGGAGGCTAAGAAGGCGTCTGAAGCAGAGGCTAGGCTAAGGCTCATTGAGGGCGCCCTCAGCAGCTATGATAGGCTTAGGGCAAGGCGTGAGGAGTTGGTCAGGGAGATTAATGAGCTGAACGCGAGGCTAAGCCAACTTGAGGTTAAGGAGGCTATGGCTAATGAATTGAAGAGGAGGCTTAAGGACCTTGAAGAAATTAGGCTCAGCCTAAGGCAGGAGCTTGAGGAGGCTGAGGAGGCCCAGGCAGAATTATCGAGGCTTAACGTGGAGTTGAAGAGGGTTTCCAGGGAAGCCTCAAGGCTTAGCGAGCTTGAATCCGAGAGGGCAAGCCTAGAGGCCGAGCTAAGGCACCTGGGTGAGGAGCTTGAATTACTGGAGTCTTCAAGGGAGGCTAAGTGCCCAGTCTGCGGTAGGCCGCTTAGTAGTGGCGATAAGGCTAGGCTTGTGGAATCTATAAAGGTTAAGGTTGGTGAGGTTAAATCCAGGTTAAGCAGCATCGAGGAGGAGTTAGCCAAGGCCAGGGAGGCTAGGGAGATTGAGCAGGAAATAATGGTTAGGGTAAGTCAACTACAGGCCATAGCAGGCAGGATCAGCGACCTGAGGGATAGGTTAAGCAGCATTGAGGAGCAGTTGAGGAGCCTTAAGGAGCAGATTAAGGAAATTGAGGAGGAGGTCAAGGACCTGGAATCCATAAGGGAGCGCGTAAGAGCTCTCAATGAGGAGTTGAATAAAGTTAACGGTGAGCTTAATGAACTAGACAGGCTGAGGGATGAGTATGTTAAGTTGAGTGAATTTAAGGCAAGCTTCAGGATCGATGAATTGGCTAAGGTTAGGCAGAGTGAAGAGGCCCTCGAAGCCAGGGTTAACTCCATTTCAAGGGAGGTTGAGGATCTTAGGGCCAGGGTAAGTAGGCTCAGTGAGGTTGAGGCGGAGTTGGCCAAGGTTAAGGAGGAGGCGTCTAGGCTTGAGGCGCAGGTTAACCAGCTTAAGGGAGTTAAAATGCAGCTGGAGGCCATTATTAAGGATTATGAGGCTAGGAAGGCTTCATTAAGCCAGAGGATTAGCGAGAGGGTTAAGGCTATTGAGGATGTTAGGGCCAGGAGGCAGGCTTTAATGAGGATAGTTAAGGCCGTTAACGATGCTAAGCCTATTTTAAGAAAGATGCTCCTAGACGCGGTTAATAGCGAGCTTAAGGAGGTTTTTAAGGCTATTAGGCGTAAGGAAGCCCTAGTGGACATCTATTTAACGGAGGATTATGAGGTTATGGTTAGGAGGGTTGATGGTAGGGAGATTCCCGTCGATATGCTTTCAATGGGGGAGAGGAGCCTAATAGCGCTTGTCCTCAGATTCGCCCTAGTCAAGGCGCTGCTGGGGCAAATACCCCTAATGCTCCTAGACGAACCCACAGAGCACCTGGATAGCGAACATAGGAGGAGCATAGCTAATTGGCTTAAGGACCTGTCAGACTCCGTGGGTACACTTATAGTAACCTCACATGTCGACGCCTTCGAAAACATTGCAGATAATGTAATTAGGGTTGAGTTGATGGGCCAGGGCCTAGAGTCGATAGCATACAATGCGTAGTCAGTTCGTGGGTTCACGATCACCCATCACTACTTAAAACCATCATCACAACCCTTAGGCTAACCCCCAGTTTTAATCCTTGCCCACTGGAACATTAAAATGCCCAGGACCGCCACCAATGAGCCAAATCCCTGCATAGGGGTTAGGGGCGAGTTCAACATTATGTGGCTTAGGTAGAGGGCAACTATGGGCGTTAGCATGAGTATTATCGAAACCGTGCTAGGCCTCTCAAGGCTCATGGCCCTAAACCATATTAAAAACCCCAATACCTGGGCCACCATGGCGACAAGCAGGACTAGGCCTAAGCCTATTGGCGTTGGGTTGAAGGATGGATCCACGGGTATTAGGAGGGCTGCTAAGGGTATTGTCAATAATGATGATGAGGCCAGCGAGGCCCTGGGGTCAAGCCCCCTAAACCACATTGAATACAGCACCGACCCTAACCCCCACAATACCCCCGCAGCCAAGCCCAGCAGTGCCCATGGGTCAAGCCTAGGGGTGTTGACCATGGTTATTGAAACCCCCGTAAAGCCTAACGCCAAGGCAACCCATTGAATCCCGGTGAACCTCCCCTTAAGGATCAGGTATTCGAATACTGATGCGAATATGGGTTGGGTGTACACCATTAATGCTGCTAGGCCTGGATTAGACGAATACATTATCGATACGTTTAGCAACACTAGGAATAGGCCCATGTTAAGCATTGCTGTCAATGCGAACCTCCTATTAATTATAATGGCCTTGGTGAGCGGGTATACTGCAACGAAGCCTAATATGGCCCTAACCAGGGTTATCATTATCGGCGATGCGTAGTATTCAGCCAGCCTAGTCAATGGGTAGGAGATGCCCCATATAAACACCAGCGCCACAGCCAGCAATATGCCAGCCCTGTTAACCACAGGTTAAGGCCCCTTAACCTAGGCTTCTTTAAACGTTACCGCAGGTAGCTTTAAATACCTGTAAGGCCCTGACGCAGGTGAACCCGGTAGTATTCTTCATAGCTGAGGCAGCGTCAGTATACGCTGTGGTTGCCCTAGTTATGTATGTTTCATGGAGGATTGGTGGTGATGAGGCACTTCTAATCTCCTCGGTATCAAGCTACCTATTCCTACTTACCGTAAGCCAATACTTGGCAAGCAAGATAATGTCCATAGGCTACGCCACAATACCTGCAGGTACAGCCACATATTCAGCCACGGTGGCTACGCTGGATGTTTTGACCCTTAAATTTGGTAGGAGGACTGGGTATTGGGCCGTGAGGATCGCCGCAATGCTTCAACTAGCCCTATGGGCCATCAACTGGCTGGCCATATACGCACCCCCCGCACCCTTCTGGAATATGCAGGGGGCGTATGAGGCTCTGCTAGGTACGTCAGCTAGGATTGCCGTGGCCAGCGTATTAGCCTTCTTCACGGCGGAGTCCCTTGATGTACACTTGGTCAGTAGGATTATGGGTAATGTGTTTAAGAGGGTTGGCATATCGGATCCAATAAGCATGGCCGTCGATAGCCTAGTCTTCACCGTAGTGGCGTTCTACGGCACATTACCTACGGTGGATGTCCTCCAAATAATGCTGGGCCAAATACTTGCTAAAATAACCCTCGTACCGTTAACAATAGGGGCAGTGGCCGCCAATAGGGCATCATTGAGGTATGCGCCTATTATAGCTAGGCAGGCCCGTTAACGCCCACGTTACC
>CAYFHR010000053.1:0-7578 GCA_964343155.1 uncultured Thermoproteaceae archaeon
CTGGGCTCAATGACGTTCAACATCTCCCTAATACCATACGCCAACGGCAATGTGGCAATATACAATGCGAATAACCACCCAGTTAAGGCAGTGCTGAATGTGGATACAGGCAGGTTCGGTAAAGTCGGCGGAGTTAATGTTGCTGGGGGCAGGGGTAGCGTGGACAATGTTGAATACGGTGACGTTGTTAGGGTTTACGTAACCATAGATGCCAATAGCCCACTGATGCTTAGATTAAGGGCTGGTTAATGCGCGTAGTGTTTATAAAGGGGTTATGTGATGGGTTTATATTCGTGGACATTAATTATGAGGAATTGGTTAGAATGATTAGAGAGGGGAAGCTGCCCTACCCCCCTAGGTTGACCAAGTATGAATTGGCTAAGATTATAGCCGTTAGGGCTAGGCAAATTTCAGACGGGGCACCACCCCTCATAGACCCCAGGGAGGTTGGTACAGCGGATCCTGTCGCAATAGCGTTGGAGGAGTTTAAGAGGGGTTTACTATCATTCATAGTGGTCAGGAGGCTACCCAATAGGAGGGGTAGCGTTGAATACACGTTGGCTCAGCTTAAGGAGCTTCAGGGGGCCTTGGGGATTAAGCAGGAATATTAGTTAAGGTTTAAAAAGTGGCTAATTACCGATGGCGCAGTGATTGTGGTGAAGGCTGGGGCTAAGGCCAGGTGTGCAATATGTGGTGCACCCATAGGCAGGTCAAGTAGGCCATATGGAGGCTACGTATGCCACAGATGCCTATCAATGGGCCTTAAACTCGCCGTAAGGCTGAGGTGAAGCCCACAATGGGTGTTGTAGCCATTAGTGGACAGGCAGCCAGCGGTAAAACTACGATAGCCAGGATGATTGCTGAAAGGCTCAACTACAGGTTCGTTTCCGTAGGCGAATTGTTTAGGAAAATCGCCGCGGAGAGGGGTGTGGACCTGTTGAGGCTCCATGAGATAGCCGAGAGGGACTACAGCATAGATAGGTTTGTGGACCAGTATGCGGTTGAGGAGGCTAGGAGGGGGAATGTAGTCATTGAGGGCCATCTAGCGGCCTGGATGGTTAAAGACTACGCAGACGTTAAAATATACCTGAAGGCAGACATCAACGCTAGGGCTAAGAGGCTAGCCAGTAGGGATGGTTTAACGTTTGACAGGGCCCTAGCCGAGATAAGTGCTAGGGAGGCTTCAAACAGGAGGAGGTACTTAGCCATATATGGAATAGATATCGGCGACCTAACGCCATTTGACTTAGTCGTAGATACGACGTATATTGATGCAGGCCAGGTATTCAACATAGTTTACCAATACGTGGTTAATGTGCTTAGGGCTAGGGGGAGGCTTTAAAGAGTTATGGCGCCCTCCATCCTGTAGCGCTCCCTAGCCAACCTAAATAGGTACCTCCACACGAATATGCTTATTAAAATGACATTAATGGCGAGTATCAGGCTCATTGCCTCAAGCCCAGTCATATTGCCTATGGCCGTGTAGTAGTCCATTAGGGCCGTGTATCCGTGGACCATGTATATTTTGCCGTTAAGGCCCTGGAAATATTCAGCAATCTCAAGCCCACCCCACGTGGAGCCTACCGTGCTTGCCAGGCCCGTTATAGTGGCAGGCATGGCTCCAGGGATTGCAAGCTTCCTCAACCTCTGCCCTAGGGATAGGTTCAGGTTGTTTGCAGCATCCCACAGGCTCCTGGGTATGGTCTTCATGCCAACGTACATGTTGTATATGACGTACCATGAGGTGCTTAGGAACGCCACTATGAATACTAGGAGCTCCAGCGAAGCCCTTAGGCCAAGAACCTCGGATAAAACCGTGGTGAAGGGTATTGAGATGAGCGGTAGGTATCCTGAGACAGGTATTGAGGCCAGGTCCTCAAGTATAGGCAATATTACGGCCTCAGCCCTAGGCCTAGTCACCATTACGTAGCTTACAGGTATTGCAACGGCTATTGAGGCTAGCGTAACTATGATAACCCTAAGCCAGTCGAGGCCAAGGTAATATAGGTAAAGTAGGCCATTTCGATATATGTTGACTATTATTGGCAGCCAGGCGGAAGTCCACGTCGAATAAATGTAGTAGGCCAGTAGGGCTAGTAGCAGTGACCCAATGCCGATGCCAATCCTCCTCTCGAACCTAGTCAACCTACCTCTAGGCCTTACCGTTATCGTCAACCTCTGGTGTATTGAATACGCCATTGCCCTGACGAAGGGTGGTGTTAAAGCCCTCTCAACAGCCGAAACCCTCCTCAAGTACCTAACCGACCTGGCTAGGGAGGCCCTAATCCTACTCCTCTCAGCCGCACGCCTAACCCTGGGGTTTGAAACCTCCATGAATGGGTCGTAGCTGTATCTAACAGCCCACCTCACGAAGGGCCTTAGGACCCCGAAGACCATCAGCGTAACCATTACTACTAGGACAACGAGGGCTGTAGCCGCATCACCCCAAGCCCCCTCGCTTGACCAGCCTGCTATCAAGGCGCCTATGCCGAATACGTGGTAGCTTGTGGTACCTATTGCAATAACCTCACTGACAACTATGTAAAATAGCCCATCTGCGAAGCTTACCAGGACATTGCCAGCTATCCTAGGCATTGTGGTGGGTATGTATAGTATTGTGAATTTCCTGAACCAGGACAGGTTAAGCATGTTTACAACATCCTCAAGAGACTGCGATACTGTTTTAATTGACTCATATTCACCAACCCAAATATTCCATACGACAGCCGTGAAGACTAGGAAGTCCACCGCAGCCTCAACACCCCAGTATCCTTTAATAGACCTTATGAAGAATAGTAGGACTATTGGGAAGAAGGTTATTACGGGTACTGCCTCAAGGGTTTGGGTGACTGATAGGAAGACCCTCTCGAATACGCTGTTCTTGGCCGCTGCGTAGCCTAGGAACCAGCCCGATATTATTGAGAGGCCTATTGTACCCCAATCCCTGGCGAAGGTAGCCAAGGTGGCTAATATGGATAGTTCAACCACGTTTAACGGAGCCATTATCGCCCACCGCAACAACCCTAATCAGCTCCATCGACTTGGCTATCTCCGAGTAGACGATGTCTAGGTATCTTTGGAATTCAGGGTCCCTGGGGGACCTAGGCCTAGGTAGGTCGATGTATATGTCTGAGATGACTGTTGCAGGCCTACCGCCAAGTACGAGGACCCTATCGCTCAGCTCAACAACCTCCTCCAAATTGTGGCTAACCATGATTATTGCCTTAACGGTAGACTCCTCATTAAAAATCAGGTTGTATATCTCGCTCCTAAGCCCCTCCGCAGTCATTGCGTCCAGGTTTGCGAACGGCTCATCCATGAGGAGGACTGTGGGCATGGCGGCTAGGGCCCTGGCTATGGCAACCCTCTGCTTCATACCCCCTGAAAGCTCCCTGGGGTAGTAGTTTTCGAAGCCGCCAAGCCCAACTAATTCAAGGTACTTCTTAGCCAACTTAACCCTCTCCTCCCTACTAAGATCCTTCCTGTGGAGTAGCGCCAGTTCAACGTTCTCAAGGGCCGTTAACCATGGGAAGAGGGCGAAGTCCTGGAAGACCATGGCGAGCCTTGGAGTTGGCCCAGTAACCTCCTCACCCATCAATATTACCTTACCTGAATCAGGTCGCCTTAAACCTGCAATAATCCTAAGTAGCGTCGTTTTACCAGTACCCGTCGGGGCTATTATTGAGACGAATTCACCCTCATAAACCTTGAATGAAATGTCTTTAAGGACTGGTAAAGGCCCCCTCTCGGTCCTGTAGCTAAAGCTCACGTTAACAACCTCCAATATAGGGGCCTTGGGAATGCTCCCACCATGCCACACACCCTATAGGTTTAATAAACCTATCTTAATAGCTAATATAGTTCAGTTAAACGTAAGGTATCGTTAAACCCGGCAAAACCCTCCATGGATAATACAGATAGGCTACAGGCCAACATAACCCAGTGGCCTCATTGAGGAATATTGTGGATGCAGCCATATTTACCTTAACATCACCGCTGCTCGGCATTGATGAAGCCACTAGGCTGGTTAGTAAGGAATTCCCAAGGAGCAGCATTGGTAGGGACCTGGTTAGGTCGGCTAGGCATTATGAGCAGAGCGGAGTTAGTTACGAGGCCTATTTCGAATTCCTATTCAACCAACTTTCATTAAGGCTTGACGATTGGACTAGGCTTCACGGGGAGGTTGACTTAAGCATACTTATGGTGGCCGTATCGATAGCTATTGTTGAGGCAATTTCAATATTCCTGGTGGGTATTGGCCCAGCCTCAGCCATTTTAATAACCCTACCCATACCCCTAATACTTGTCATACACGTGAACCAGGTTGAAGTATTCAAATACGACTACGTTAAGCCAACAATAGTGGCTTTAGCTACATGTGCCCTAGCATATGTAGTTTCTAGAAACTACACATACTGCCTAATAGCTGCGTCGATGGGATTCTCAACGCTATTCATACCCCAATTCGCCAACTACCTAAAGACTATGCTAAACCTCAGGGCTAGGGTGCTTGAACCTATACTTGAACTCATGTGGAATCCGTCGCCGAGGCCCATTAGGCCGATTACCGTTGTTGAAAGGGAGGTGGCCAGGATATGGGATGTTGCATACAGTGTTGGGGCTCCATACTTCGTATCCAGGGCGGCTAGGGTTGTTGACCTTTTAATAAGCCACATAGTTCAGGCCGTCAGGTACGACTTCATATATGGGTCATTGGCCCTGGCCTCATATTTAATAGTGGCCACGTTCTTAACATACCTGGCCAGGCACCTACCCCCAACCATCTCAATGTTTCCGCTTGCAGGCTTTCAAATTGAGGGGTGGTTTATTGCATTATCGTCACTGATGATAAGCATACTTGCGGGTAAGGCTATGAATAGCATTGGGTTTGGCGTAGTATTGATAGCGCCTACATTAGCCTTAGCCACACTCCTCTAACCCGATTTAAATATTGGAGATATTTTTATAAAATTCACCACAGCAACCTACCTGGGGACCTTTGTGAACCCCCTTTACATACTACTCATAGCATTGATAGCAGTCTTAGTAGTCCTAATACTGGTTATCGCCATGAGGGGTGGCGGCGATGTTGATGAGGAGGAGAGGGCTAGGGTACCTATATTAGCCACCCGCGACGATGTTGAGGAGTTGAGGAGTGAACTGGCTAAGAGGATTGATGAATTGTCGAAGCTCGTCAATGACGTTAAATCAATGTTGGTTAGGCAGGCCCAGGAATCACCAGTATTAATAGCCAACTACGCCCCCTCAAGCCTGGGGGAGGTTTCCGAGGTTATGGGCCTTGAGGCTATTGCCGTTGTTGATAAGTCCGGCAATGCCGTGGAGGTCCATGGCCCAGTGGACGTTGGTGATTCATTGAGGTACTTCAGGCAGATGATATTGGATGGCGTTGCCGACGCCATGGTTAATAGGGGTGGGCGTTACGAATACCTTCTAAGCATGCCCAATGGCCTATATGCAATTGTCGCATCTGGAAGGGTTCTTTCGGCGGCTGAGCTTAACATTGCAAGGCGCCTGATAAGCAATTACCTGTCTGCTAGGTAGTGCACCTCTTAAGCTCCTCGAGGAGGTTCCTCTCGTAGACATTGCCCCTAGGCCTATCCTCCCTGAAGATCTGGGCCTCATATACGTATATCTTAGTGCCCTTATCCGCCCAGCACGTTGGGTGTAGGTAAGCCTTAATGCAGGCCTCGTCCAGGAACTCTACGGAGTCCCAGCAGTATTCGACCGGGACTTGGGGTAGCAGTAGCCCACTGTTAATGCCCCTTTCAACAACAAGCCCATGGACGCCGACCTTAACCCTGTTTGCAAGCTCCCTAGGCGACGCGTATTCAACCTCCTCAAGGGGGCTTAGTATACTTACCTCAAATATTACGTGGTCCAGCTCGCTTGGATCCAGTGGGGCGAACCTAGGGTCGTCGAAGGCTGCGGCCAGGGCGCTGTTTATGGTTGCCCTCGCCGTATTGACGTGGCCCCTGGGGAAGCCTATACAGCCCCTCAACTCTGTTGTACCACCCTCAGTCACGGTCTCTATTGTCGTGAATACGCCGTAGTTATCTTTAAGCAGCCTCTCAGGGGTGTCGGGTGGGGGCTTGATAATTTGCCTAGTCTTCAAATACTCCTCAACAGCCCTCCTAGCCAGCCTAACTAGGAATGCCCCCTCCTCAAGGGTGTATGGCCTAAACATCTAGTGTACAGTTGGTTAACCTATTTTTAACCTTATGCCATATTAGCGGGTGGCGACGCTGCAACGCACTCCACCCCCAGTGCCCTAAGTGCCCTTATCGTATCCCAATTATCCTCGAAGTGCGCAATAACCCTATACCTCCTCATAATCTTAGCCATCATCCACGACTTATAGTCTGGGTCCGGCTCATGATTATTGTTCGGCCTCATGAAGACCTCCTCAAGGTGCCTAAGGCCTATCTCGTGAAGCTGCCTCAACGTGCACCCCCTCATGTATTCAGGCCTGCCCGTAAGTATAATTATTCCATAGCCCCTATCCCCTAGGTAATTCGCCAACTCGACCATGGGCCTATTGGCCCTGTCTAAATGTAGCTTGCCGCAGTCTAGAAAACACCCCCAGTCGACTGAGCCACCTTTAATACACCTCATTAACCTATCCGTGGAGTCCACGAGGGTTCCATCTATGTCGAATGAAACGTAGTACACAGGCCCCTAGGGCTAGGGCCTTTAAACGACTTCCACGATGCTTAACCCCGCCAACTTGGCTAATATTTCTAGTTCCCTCACGTAGTCTCCGTAGGCCATTACCCAGTGGAATCCCTGCCAATTCTCCAACGCTGCCTTGGCGTTGTTGACCTTTACCTCAACCTGATCCCTACATATCCTCAGGAATGTTGGGCCAGTTGCCTCACCCCTGATTACTAGGAGTTTAGATAGGTCATATGATAAGCCCGCTATAGTTACCACGCCTGGTTCGTAGAGGACCTTTGGTGCGACGGACGTGTTCGACTCATGGTGCGTGGTTGCAATGTACCTGAACCCCTCCCTACCGTATCCAAGCATCCTTGTTGGCGACGTGCAGTGGGCTAGTATTAACCTGCCCTCACCAATGTTGACTGTTGGGTCGTAGAAGGCCACTGGCCTATTTGCAATCCACCTCATCAGGTAGTGTATAACCATTGCTGTTGGATCAGCCTCACAGGTACCCACTAGGCCGCTGTCGTTCATCATGCTGAAGGCCATGCATGGAGTAGCCCTAACCTTGCCAAGCGTATTAACGCTCAGGCAATTGACCGTGACCCAGTCTGAGCCAGCCTCCCTCAGGTAGTCCATTAGGGTTAGGTAGTATACACCTGCCCTAACCCTCCTATCCTCATCAGGCTCAGGCAACTCATACTTAACCCTAATACTAGCCTCAGCCCTACCCTTAGCCACATAATCGTCGGCAATCCTCCTAGCCTCATTAACAGCGCTGGCATCCTTAAGCCTAGCCTCGAAGTCGCTTACAAACCTACTGTAGGTAATGTGCCTAACCTTAAACCCGAAAATCGACGTAGCCTTAGCCAATGTAGCCCAGCCTCCAAAGTCGTAGTT
>CAYFHR010000054.1:0-7542 GCA_964343155.1 uncultured Thermoproteaceae archaeon
CCAGGATGCTCATGGGGTTGGCGTAATCGCCTTCCACAACTCTATAAATGGGCCGAAGAAGAGTTGGTAAATTATGCCTGACGCAAATTCACCAGGGTTAACCACCTGCTGGCCGGTTAAATAATTGGCGATGTAGGCGACCGAGTAGACTGTTACGTAGAGGCCTATTAGCGTAACTATGAGCCACTTGAAGTTGCTGAAAAGATCCCAGAGCGCAGCCGCCCTAGCCCACCCAGTGGGCCCAAGCTTACTCTCCAGGGCCTTAACAATAACCATTATGATCATGATCCATAGGGCTAATCCGCCTAAAAGTTGAAGCACCTTAAATGCCTCTGAAAGTATCGGCACAATCAGCTGATCCTCTATAGCCGAAACAATATCGAATATACACATGCCCATGGGCAGTAAACGCCCCTGGAGGGGATACGGCTAGGTAATGTAGGGTAACGTCCAACAGAACTTAATCCCACATAGAGTAAGCATATTAAGGACAATAGCATATTTAGCCTATGAATAATATAGTAAATAATGTGTATAAATCCTTCACCATATATATCTATTCCCCATCAATACTACTAGATCTATATATTAATTCTAGTATATTATCTGAGAGATATGTTGTAAGTGGGATTTCAATATCGTCAATATTGCAGGATATGGACATCTACAGGATATTTATGCATAAGGTTAATGATGAGCTTCAAAGCTCAGACGCCCTAAACGGGCTTGATAACATATATGTGCTTTCATACAGTGATGCTGAGGAGGTTCTAAACAATGCCGTAGACTTCCTTAAAAGGGTTAAGGAGGCTGAGGAGGGGCATGGCTATGAGGTCGCCTGGTGGTTTGGAAGTGTTGTAAATGGCAAATACTCAGAGTTAACCTATGCTAAGCTTACACGCGCCCTTAAACATACGGTTAAGGTCACTAGGGCTATTGTGAAGAGGGTCCTGATGGCTAGGGCCCCTGGGATTGTTAGGAGGAATGTCGTTAACTCAACGATGATATACCTAAGCTACATTCCAGATGTCGTAAGCATAAGCTTTAGGCTACCGTCTAAGGGTGAGGCATTCCTATCAATAATACTGGCCCAAACCATCGCTAAATATAGGGCAGACTACCCAGTACGCATATTGGCGTCGGTGGCCAGGAATATTATGCGTGCCAATCCTAGAGTCGCCAAGCTCATAATTGATGAAATAACTAGGGATTTAACATTTGGGAAAATACTAAGGGGTGTTGTTGATGTTAGCTACCGTGACTTGAATAATGGGTTCAGGGCTAGGGGGCTGAGCAGCAGGAGGCTTACAGCCTCCCTAATGCCTGTACTCCACAGCTACATTAGGGCCCTGCTAACCCAGGCGATTAACAATGAGGCTGAGGCGTTGAGGAGGCTTTCAAGGATTCTTGGAGGATTCCCTGAAGATGTCTTAAGGGTTTTCATGGATGAGTGGGGTAGGTCCATTGAACATTATGATAGTTCCCTTTAAAAACTAGGCCCACTAAAGCTGTGTGGAGAGGGAGTATTTAAAGAGCCTCCTAAAGATTCTAGGCATCTCAGATAGCCAATTTAAGGCATATTTAACGCTGGTTGAGAGGGGTCCATTAACGGCGAGGGATATTGTGAAGTATGCTAACATACCTTCATCAAAGGTCTACAGCCTGCTAAGGGGGCTTGTTAAGGCAGGCCTAATAGAGGTCGACAACAGCGTTAGGCCTGAGGTCTTTAGGGCGAGGCCGCCCAGGGAGGTTTTCAACATGGTGATGGCTAGGATTAATGACTTGGCCAACAGGGTTAGGCCCATTGTGGAGGCCCTCCAGGTAATGTACAATACCGTCAACAGGAATTCACTCGGCGTTGCCAGCGATACCCTGGTGACGACTAGGGGTATTCAGGGCGCTAAGAATCTGGCTAGGATAATAATATTCGGCAACTCCCCTGAGGTGAATGTAGCTATACCCTACGTCGACCTGCTAGACGATGACGTGAAGTCCATGATAATTGAGGCTTCTGAATCAACGGAATTTAAGCTACTAGTCACGAGCGACTTAGCAGACCTCGTTAACGACATGCCGCCCAGGGTTACTGTGAGGGTTAGGGATAGGATGTTTGGTGCAGGTTTCATAGGGTCTGGCGTATTGTTGACTGTTAAGTATGGAGGCGACTACGTTTCACTATACTCCACGCAGGACTATATTAAGGATATTGCCAAGACATACTTTGATAAGCTTTGGGTTGACTCAAAGCCCCTTAAGGCCTCCTAGCATATATTATGAAGCCGGTGTGGGTGAGCGTCCATGTTTCGGGGCGCACCTCACGGGGCTTAGCCTTCCAGAACCTCCACTGGACGTCAAGCATCCTGACGTCTATTAGGCCCGCCTTAACCATAGAGTCTATAACCCTCTCAACCTGGCTAACCGTAGGCACGTAGACGGCTACTACGCCGCCATGCCTCAATGCCTCGGCCACATTAGGTAGCGCATCCCATGGGTCACCCATGTCGAGTAGGGCTGCGTCGAAGTAGCCCCTAGGCCACTTAACGTGTTTGACATCGCCGTTAACCACATGTACCCTGTCGGCAACCCCAAGCTCCCTCAATGTGCTTAATGCGGCCTTAATATACCTGGGATTCTTCTCAACCGAGACTACCAAGCCTTGCTCGCCCACATGTAGCGCCAATATGGATGCCGCGTAGCCGCTCCCCAATCCTGCCTCAAGTATCCTGCTCCCTGGCTTAACATCAAGTATTACTAATAGTGCGGAGGCGTCCTTGGGGTATATTGGTTGCGTTACCCTGGGCATCTTCATAAGTATGTCGACTGACGTTGGTTTGGTTAGGTAGAATTCGTGGCCTAGGTTTGTGACTATCCTGGAGCCGTAGGGCTTACCGACAATGTCCTCAAACCTTATGATGCCCCTCACGGTGCTTAATACAAGCCCCCTCTTAGCCTTAGCTACAATGTTTATGCCCTCGCTATGCCATAGGTATACGTAGTCGCCCTCCTTAACGTAGTCCTCAACCATACGTCAACCTAACTTATCAAGGTCTTTAAGTATCTTGGCCAACTCCTTAACCATGCTGTAGGCTGGGCTTTGCGTATTCAGCTTAATAACCCTCATCCTCCCTATTGTAACAGTCTTAACCAACCCAACCTCCTCAAGCGCATTAACGTGCTTCATAATGGATGTGTAGCTTGTCCCAGTTAGCTTAGCCAGCTGGGTTACGTTAAGCTCCTCCAACTCGGCCAACACCATTAGTATTCTTAGCCTCAGCTTAGATTCAAGTATGTGGTTTAGGAGCCCCATTCAACCCACCCCAAGGTCCTTACTTATCAGCTTCTCAAGCTCCTGGGCCAGGACTCCTAGGGGTTCGTAGGGTATTGATATTAGCGTAGTCCTACCCCTCATACCCTTACCGGATAGCCTAGTTTCAATAAGCTGCCAATTCTCCTTCATATCCCTTAAATAGTGCCACAGCTGGGCATGGCTCCTCCTACCCTTCAAACCATACTTCTCGCAAAGCATCATATACTCCTCCTCAGCCTCGCCGAAGGTTACGTAGGGCGTCTCCTTCTTCCTCAGGGCGTTAACTATGGCTAGTAGGAATATCTTCTCGTGGAGCTCCATGCCCGTCAACTCATTTATATTGAATGGGGTGACGTACTTGACGGCCATCCTCACGTGCTCGGGCATAATCTTCCTTGAACCTGACTGCTGGGCTATTAGGGCTGCCCTCCAAAGTATTTCAATGGCCTGCTTGGCATTACCCCTACTGCTGGTGTTTGAACCCGTCTCGAAGCCCGTTACGTCGGCTATCATTTCGAGTATCTCGTCGTCATAGGACCCTTCACTCAACCCTATGCTTGCCCTATCCCTCAATATTTCATATATCTGGTCCTTGCTGTAGGGGGTGAATTTAACTATGTTGGATCCGAGGGTGCTCCTGGCCCCTGCATCAAGCTTATCTAATATTGACTCATCTTTAGATATCAGCATTAGCGAGAACCTATACTCGCCCTCACCCATATGCTCATCGTAGAACCTTATCATAGACCCCAATGCATCTGCGCCGCTGTTGTTGACTATGTGGAATACGTCGTCGAGGACTATTAATGCGTATATGTCGTGGTCCCTCATGTAGTCGTAGACGAATTCAAGTATCTCATCTGCGGAGAGGCCCCTCCTAGGCACATTAATCTTAAGCTGCTCGCCAATATGCCTAACGGCCGAGTGCATGGTTCTATGGGTCCAGCATGGAACGTAGATGAACCTAACCCTGGATCCTGATGATGCGAATTGGCCGAATTTAATGGCTGTGAGCGTTTTACCAGTCCCAGTATTGCCGACTAGGAGCGCCCTAGCGTAGTATGACCCAGGCCTCTTGACGTATTCGCCGAACATCATCCTTATAGCCTCCATCTGCTCCTCCCTATCAATAAGCCTAGGTGGAATGTAGCTAAACTCGAATGCCGAAGGATTCCTAATTATTGTGTTCGACACATGTTTATCCAGGCCTCTAGATTTAAACTTTACTTTTAGTAATTTAAAGGCGTACATAGTACATTAAAAGTGTTAGATCCTTGAATTAAACCTATGGTAATTTAAATGTTTGTTGAAGATTACTTGATGATTCTCTGGGTTATTTCCTTATCTTTATCTAAGTCACCAATGTATAAGCCACAATTACCCCCATCCCAGCATTCAACCAGCAGTATGCATTTAGGCTTCTTAACACTCAACGCCACACCAGCTGAGGCTAATGCCGACGTTATCATCCTCTCGCATTCAAAATCCCCAATACCCATCCCCCTAGCCCTACACCTAACTATGAAAGGCCCCCTACACCCTGCCTGCCTATTCACCTCATTTAAGATGGCTTCAAGGTCCAGGTTCCTGAACGACGACTGTATTGGCACAATCCTAAATACTGCCAGCCCAGCCATTGGGCTCCTTGAAATAGCCCTAGCAACGTCCATGGGGTCTGCTTCAGCCTCAATTATCAGGAGGCCGCTGAATGCCGATTTAACGACCTTAGCCTTTATGTTCAGGAAGTTTAAGTAGTCCTCAAGGTCCTGTGCAATCCTCCCACTCCTAACCTTCGTCGTCACTAGGACTAGGCCCATTCCCCTTCACAGCCACCAGGATGTTAACCATGCCTAATGCCTTAGTTTTAAAGGCGGCTATCTTGAGGCATTTGGCAACCATATCCTTAAACATTCTATTAACCTTAAGCCTAACGTAGATTTCGTGAATCCCGTAGAAGTACTTCACATACCTAGGCCCCCCTGTGAACAGGGTTATTAATGGTATGGCCACTGCCGTGTATAGCCACCCTAATGCCCTTAATACAGGGTTATCGGGCTTACCTATATTGACGCTAGCCAGGACGCCCCCTGGCTTAAGGACCCTGCCTACTTCACATGAGGCCTCTTCAACATTTGTTGATGCATGCAGTGAGAACCCCATTAGAACCATGTTGAATGAAAGGTCCCTGAAGGGTGCCTTCTCGAAGGAGCCGCAGACAACGTCAATGTTAACTCCCTTTATAGCCCTCTTAAGCATATTTAAAGACTGGTCTAATAAGACAATGTGCATTACATCAACCATGCTTAATAGTTCGCGGGACATGCTTCCCATGCCGGACCCTGCGTCAAGGACCCTTGATAAAGCCCCATTAGCCATGCCTAGGCCGTAGGTTAACGCCAGCCTCCTCCACCTATTAGCCAACCCGAATGTTACGGCGTTGGTGACCCTATCGTAGACTGGGTATATTTCATTATATGCCTCATATAGGTCGCTCATTCCTCACCCCTCGCCTGCTTGAAGGCCTCCTCAGGGTTCAGAACCATTCTTATGGACTGCTCCGAAACGCCAATGGCCTTCGCCAGCGTTGAGGCCACCTCAGGGTCTTTGGATGAGATTAGCCTAAGTAGCGGAATATATTCTAAAGATATTCTGCTCCTAGACTCGTGGAGCTGCGTGCTTAATACGTGGAGTACCATGTCTCTAACCCTCCTAACCTCCCTGGTCCTTGAAAGTATCCTGAGCCTTTCAGGGAACCTAAGCCCCCTTATGAAGTATGGCAGCTTAGGCTTCTCCCTAACTAAGGCGACGCCTGCAGTCATTAATTCAAGCATGTAGGGCATGAGTTCCCACTCCTGCTCCCTCATCATGATGCCCCTCAATACGTCTGCCTTAGATAGATTATCGTAGGCCTCCTCAATAGCCTTAATTGAGCCTGCATACGCTATTGACGTGTTCTCGGCTATCCACAGGAAGAACATCTCCCAGTCGAAGCTTGGAACCCTCGTCACAGATGTTGCCTGGCTCAGGGTATTTGACTTAAGGACCATGTCGACTAGCCTAAACATGTCGTATTGATGCGCCCTACTGCTCAGCTGCTCAACCCTATCCTTCGTAACAGGCCCAACCTCCGCTATCGACTGTAGGTCGTTTATGGCAGCCCTCATATCGCCCATCGACGACTCCGCTATGAGCCTCAATGCGTCCTCATCGCACTTAACCTTCTCTGCATTGCAAATCCTCCTCAAATACTCCACAATATCCCTCGTTTTAAGCGGCTTAACTGAAACAACCCTACACGCCTCCCTCAGGGGCCTTAGCTTAGGGTCCCATGGGTCGTTTGCAGTCATCGCTATGGGCACCTTAGCCTCCTTAATGAGGGCTACGATCTCTGAGATTCCCCCCTCATCAGCCTTAACATTTATGCCGTCGACCTCGTCGAACAGCACCAGCTTACCCCTAAACCCGAATAAGGACCCCTGTATCAGGGCCTTACCCACAACCTCCCTAATCCTCTTGGCTGTCCTAACGTCGCTGGCGTTCATTTCGTATAATTCGAGGCCGTAGTCGTTGGCCAACGCGTGTATCATAGTAGTCTTCCCAGTCCCTGGGGGCCCTGCCAGGAGTATTGCCCTCTTCTCACGACCCGCCAACCAGCCCTTAACCCAGTCCTCAAGCTCCCTCTTAACCTCCTCCTGATCAACAACATCCTTAAGGCTCCTCGGCCTATACTTCTCAACCCACGGCAGCCTCCTCATTTCCTAGACCCCCTCGCCGCAGTCCTGCTCGGCTTCTGCTGGGGCTTAGTTTCAGGCTGCGCCGCCACACCATACCTCGCCCCTATGTACGACAGCTTGGCTATGAATGCCATCAGCTGTATCTCCTCATCACTGCCTAGGGCTAGCCTATCGTTGATGTCGGCTATTACGCCTGCGACCTCAACCTTAGCCTCTGGCGGGAGCTTAAACTTATCATATATCAGCAGTTCATCCTCAACATACTTCAACAGGTCTATCCCAGAAACCCCATATGTGTACATTATGTTCCTGGCAATCTTCCTAGCATCCTCAAACTTCCCGCCTAAGGCTGCCTGTATGAATTCGTCAATAACCCTCCACTCAACCCTACCAACAACCTTATACACAGTCTCCCTATCAATCCTGCTGCTTAACGTAGCCGCGGCCTGCATTGTGTTTATTGCTTTTCTTAGGTCTCCTTGGCTTACCTCCCATATTGCC
>CAYFHR010000055.1:0-7503 GCA_964343155.1 uncultured Thermoproteaceae archaeon
GCCTCATAGCCCTATTATCAAGGCCCCTCAAATACCCCCTCTTCGAAGTCCTCATTAGGCATCGGCTGAATGTAAATTCAGACGGCTGGGTTGTGGCTGGGCATAGCCACTTACCAATATTCAGCAGTAGGTTTAGGGTTGCCAATGCAGGTTCACTGGCTAAGGCCCTACCATGGGGCTTTGCCTCAGCCCTATATGTGGCCTGCATAGATGGTGCATTGAGGATTTTGCCAGTATTCACCAAGTGATTACCTAAATTGGGTTATAGCTTATTAAGGGTGGGCGGCGGCTTTAGGTGATGAATATTGTTAACGTGAATAGGCCTGTCTCAACAATGCTGGAGGAGCTTAAGGCTGACTTAAATAAAAGCGACCTGGTTCTGGTTGAGAGGATTCCACACATTAAGGAGACTGAGAGGTATAGGGATGTTGTAAGCAATACGCTTAGGGAGTTTGGGATAGCGCTAGTTTTAATCAGGCTCATGTTCAAGGATGGGTCGTCTAAGGGTTACGCATTCCTAATGAGGGTTATTAACGAAGCATCAGGGATCGCCGAGGTTGAAGGGTTTATCATCGAGAATAGGCAGGGGGCGAGGGTTAAACGCATATATGATAAAGAATCCATAAGTATTAAAGACCTAATACCGATGATTGTTGAGTTTGCTGAACTATACCGTAGGGCTGAGGAGAGGATTATTCAACTGGGCCTTGTGGACGCATACAGGGGCTTATCAATATTTTACTGAGGGTGTTGGGGAATTAGGTTAATAAAAACTGGTTGGCAACTCTTGATGAGTAATGGGGTTGTTTGAGGAGAGGAAGGCTAGGTTCGTTGAGAGGCTGCTTAAGGAGGGTTCTGAGGGTAGGGTTGACTTCGACCTATTCGACTTCCTCATATACTTCAACAAGTCAACCCAAGACTACTACACGTCAAGCAGCTGCAGTGGGCGAATAATACTGGCTGCGGCTAGGCACCTGAGCTTCGCTAAGTCTAAAGGGGGTGTTAAGGCTATTGCCAAGTGGCATAGGCCCATAACGCCTAGTGAACTGGTTAACTCAATGCCCCCTCAGGGGGATTTATGGCTCCTGGTTAGGGGACCTATAATACACTTCATAGCTAGGGACCTCGATAAGGCTATTGAATTGTCCAAAGTCGCCATGGAGGCCGGGTTTAAGAGGGGTGGGATTCTGTCAATAAAGGAGTGGGGCGTTGTCGTTGAGGTTGAGAGCGACGATAGGCTAGATATACCCCTCAGAATCGGTGGGAAAGCCGTGTACAGCGACCTGGCTCCGATAGTTGACCTAGCCAATGAAACCCTCATGTTTGGTAAAATCAGGTTGAGCAACCTGATTAGGCTAATAGAGTATAGGCTCCTTAAAAGGGATGTTGACCCAACATTAATTAAACCTAAGCCATATAGGGAGTTTAAAATGGGCGATGTCCATGGTTCAGCCAATTAGCATAATACCGCTGATAAGTAGGCATTTAACATACCTAATGCTCCTAGCCTACGAATTCTACATAATTCTAGCTAGCCTAGTCGTCTCATACTACTCCTATAGGGCTTCGAGGATACTTCAAAGTAGGAGTATGGCCATGTTATCGATAGGCATAATGCTGTTTGGGGTATTTATATTAATCAACACTGCCATAAGTGTAGTTATAATAATGCTCTATGCATATTCAATACCATTCATAGGTAGGTCCCCCCAAATACCTGTAAACACCATGCACCCACTGCTACTCACCAGCGAGGTTGTGGAGTTCGTTAGCCTAATGCTCATAGCCTTCGCGTTGTCTTACAGGGAGACTTACATGCCTATGGTTTTACTCTCCTTCTCAACGATATATCATGGGTTAATGTTGGTGAACATAATCCTAATCTCCTACATAACGGTAATGCTTTGGTTAAGGTACTCCTCGGGGAATAGGCTTGTAATACTGACAGCCTTCGCATTCACAATACTCCTCCTAAACATACCCATAGAGGCATTGATAGTATTAACCCACCAGCCGCCGTTAATACTCCTGCTTGAGGAGAGGGTCATCTATACCATTGTGGTAACCCTACTCATGCTCAACGTCATCAGGGTGTTCCACCATGGTAAGGCGTAGGAGTAGGGTAGTTATAATTATGCAAATCCTGGAATACCTATCCAATGGATGCAGTAGGCCTACTAAAATAGCAACAGCCCTAAACCTGGCATACGATAGGCTCGATAACATGCTTAACCAGCTTAAGGATGCAGGCCTCGTCGAGTTCAATAACGATGAATACTGCATAACGAGGAGGGGGCTTAGGCTGCTTGACGAGTATAGGAGGTTTAGGGATTTGGCTAAATCCTTTGGAATAGAGATTGATTAGCAGAAAGCATATTAATCTAGGGGTTTATCCCACGTAATGAGTAGGGTTGCCAGGAGGGTTAGGAGGAGGCCCTTATCCGGGTTTAAGGCGTGTAGAAACTGCCACCTAATAGTCCCAGATGACACTGTCCAATGCCCAAACTGCGGTAGTGTAGATTTCACATCGGAGTGGAGGGGGTTGGTGATAGTTATTGACCCTGAGAGGTCATGCATAGCTAAGGAGCTTAAATTGACAAAGCCGGGAATGTACGCTATAGAGGTCTCCTAACCCTCACCCCCAGTGGCCTTAGGCTTTATGGAATTCATCCTAGCCTTAACGTCGTTAATCAACCCGACTATCGATGGGTCATTTTTAACGTAGTCCAACTCCATGCAGTTGTCTAGGATGCTTAGGAAGATGCTTTTGGCCAATTCAGGCTTTAGGGCATTAACAGCCCTCTCGTATATTGCTAGGAATTCGCCGTTTAGGAATTTGACGACGTCGTCCAGGGTTTTGAAGCCTTGTTCAGCATCCCTCAACTCATCCACTATCGTGTCTATTGAATACATGACGTTGGCGTCATTCTCCCTATAGCTATATATTAGCCTTGAATAAGCCCTATTCACGCAATACCTAATGAACATGTATGTTAATGGGTGGGGGGTGTTCATCATGGGCCGTATACATGCCTATTATTAAACTTTTCAGCGCTAAATCCTCTTAAGTATGTTTACCAGGGTTCTTGTATTGAGGCTAGTCACCCTAACCACCTTTGAGCCAAGCTGCTCCAATGCGGAGCGTTCTGAACCTATTAGAAGCACCTTATAGTCGCTGAAGGTTTCTAAACCCTTCTTAACCTGATCCAGGTCAAGCTCATCGTCCTCACCGTCGGTTATCAGGATTAGCTTATAGCCCTTCAACGTAGGCATCCTCAAGGCATCCTCCTGGGCAGCCCTAACCGCAGCCGTTATGTTAGTCCCCCCAAGCGGGACGAGTGATAGTAGGACCTTGACAATATCCCTTTTATCCGTCATTAGTTGGTAGACCTGCTGGTCGAAGAACCTTGCAACAACCTTATGCCCCTTAAGTATCATCGTTATTGCTAGGGCTGCAGCCCAGGTTATCTTGCTTACATTGCCCAGCTCGAAAATATTGTTGACGACGGTGTAGAACATGCTGCCGCTCTTATCTATGACGAGGTATATTTTATGCTTCTTGACGAGCCTCCTCTCCCTAACGGTTAAACTACCTGTCGACAGCTTATAGGCGTATATTGGTTTAGCATACTTGGCCAGGACCATGCTCGTCGGCGTCAGGTCCTTTATCTCGCTTATCTTACTCATATGCTTAATCCCCGTTATTAGGCCTTTGTCCGCAACCTCGTCAGCCATAGTCATGTCATATACCCTGCTGGACTCGTCAATGAGCCTTAGGAGGGAGTTAAGCATGTTAACTAGCCTGACCCTGTAGGGGTCTATGTCTGTCCCCAATATTAATTCAGCAACCTCATGGCCCACCGATGGGCCTAATATGGAGCGGGCCTTCGATATAGTCTCATTAATCCTCCTCATATTGCCCATGTAGAACGATATCAGGGACCTAATCTCCCTATTCATAACCTCCCTACTCTCCCTAGACGACCTGCTATTAGACATCGAGTCCTTCATAATGTTCATAAGCCTCTCATTCCTCTCAATCCTATTCAACAGGCTTACATATATCCTAGCCAGCTTAACAGCCATTATTCTTGAAAGCCTACCGTTAAGCCTCGTTAGGCTTGAAACCTCGCGGTACTGTTCACTATTGATGTAGTTTGCAATAACCATCTTCCAAAGGGCCTTCTTCAAATCCCTCTCAACACCACCCTTAAGTATGGGGTTCCTGTAGTGTACGTAGAATGAGTCGACTAGGACGTATTTATCCAGCTTCTCCAGGTTTGGTAGTAGGCTGCGCTTAGCCAGGAGGTAAACCTCCCTGAACCTGTAGCGCGTCAGGTCGTCCCCATAGTCAACGTT
Source organism: uncultured Thermoproteaceae archaeon (assembly GCA_964343155.1). Classification (GTDB taxonomy): domain Archaea; phylum Thermoproteota; class Thermoprotei; order Thermoproteales; family Thermocladiaceae; genus Caldivirga. The sequence goes on from CAYFHR010000055.1 coordinate 4,360, forward strand.
AGCTAAAACGCCCTCCTCATCACTATTCTGGTTCCCCACGTATAGCACCCTTAAGCCTCCTTAATAACCCCTCCACCTCCTCAATCTCATTAGAATACAGGCTGATTAGCGACTTATCCCACCTAGCCTTTATGGAGTTTAAAGCATCCTCAGCCTCCCTAATCTTACTCAGGGCCTCGTCAACCATATTGTTGTTTAAGAGCGCCTTAGCCTCACTAACCAGGTCGCTTACCTTGAGTAGTTCATCGGGTAGGTGGGCCATCATGAAGGCTTCGTATTCATTCATCTGGTCCTTGTCATGGACCAGGTAGCGGCAGACCTTAATCACCGAGACCTTAACCATCTGCGGCGTTACGGAGTCTGGGTTGAAGCCGCGTAGGAGTAGGTAGGTTAAGGCATACATAGGTATCTTAATCCTCGTCCTATTGCTGACGGGTATGTGCTCGACGAAGTCTGCTATTATCGATGAGGTGACCTTAGCCAGGTCGCCTATGTGGTCGTACGTATAGTTTATCAAATATTCATTAATCCTTTTAACCAGGTCCATCGAGGCCATGGGCTTCAAACCCTCCATACCCTTACGTAGATACCAGCCCTTAACCAACAGGGCTTCCGTATCCTCAGGTGGGGCGTATTCGGTGAATGTCCTTAATGGAAACCTGTCGTAAAGTGCCTGGAGCTCCTCCTCATCAGGAACCCTATTACTGCTCCCGAAGACCGTCCACGTCTTGACTGGTATGACCTTATCCCCATCGTAAACAACCCTCTCGTTTAGGAGGGAGAGCAGCGTGTTCAGTATCGCGCTTGACGCGTTGAATATCTCGTCTAGGAGGGCGAACTCACTCTCAACAATTGAATTGACGTAAATCCTCTCAACCTTACCCTCCAGGAGCTTTGCAACATCTATAGGCCCCAGGATCTCCTCCAGGTCGGTGAACTTCGTTAACTGCCTGTAGAACCACTTGGCGTTCAGCAGCTTTGAAAGCACATACACCAGCGTTGTTTTTGCAGTACCAGGGGGCCCTATGAGTAGGTAGTTTTCCCTAGCCAGCGTGGCTATCAATATTCCCGTAACCTCATCCGTGTACTTGTAGAACATTTCGTCAAGCTTAACGTATAGGCTCCTCAAATTTTCCAAATCCTCCTGCCTAAGCATCACCTATTGGGCCCTCCCAGATTTTTAATAGTTAGTGCATGCAAATTCATATCGATTAGCCACCAGCCACTTCAGCCTCGTAGGCGCTCCTCCTCCTGACGTATTCCTCAACGCTGTAGAGTGGTTTTGCTGGAACCCCTGCAACAACCGTGTTTGGGGGTACGTTCCTTGTGACTACTGCGCCCGCTGCGACGACTGAATTCTCGCCAACCTCAATACCCGCTATCAACGTTGCATTAGCCCCAATTACAGCACCCCTCCTTATGACAACCCCCTGGAGCCTCCTGCTTGGTGGATACTTGTCGTTGGTTATTACGGCGTTGGGCCCTATGAAGACGTCATCCTCTATAACTGTGCCTATCGGTATATAGACCATGCTCTGTATATTGACCCTGGCCCCTATTTTAACATACCCATCTATAACTGTTAATGTTCCAATCCTACTCCCATCACCTATAACCGTATTTTCCCTAACCAAAACAGAGTGGCCAAACTCAACATTGTTCCCAATGCTGACGTTCTCGTAGATGACAGCCCCCCTCCTAATAATGCAGTTTTCACCCACCGTAACGCCGCCGCTTAATTCGTCAAGCTCATTTAAGCCTTTAATGGTCCTTAACTTAGCCCTCACAGGGTATCCTAATGTAACGTAGTCGTCTATAAATGTTCCATCGCCAATTATGCTGGGCCCAAGTATTGTCGCGTTTGGCCCGAGTATAACGTTGCCCAGCTTAGCCCTACTTGAAATGAAGCCCATGTAGCCCTGCACAATATTGCTCTTAAAAGTATTCTTCGAAGAAAACTTAATATAAAGAGGGCCGCCTGACACATATGGCCACCGAGTATTACGGAGCTTGGACTGAGTACGCGGATGTGTTGAACAGCATATTAAGGGCGGTTGATGAGATTAGGGATGCTGTAAAGTCCATAAGCGCCAGGTTGGAGTCGCTGGAGAAGAGGCAGGCTGAACTGGAGGAGAAGGTTAATGAGCTAGGCAAAATGGTTTCGAAGTCCCCTGACGTATCGTTTATAAGGGAGTTAACTTACATTGAAGCATCCTTGATAGGCTATAGGGACCAGCTTAATGGGCTTAGGGACCAGTTATCGACGGCAGTATCCCAGGTGAGCAACCTCGCCAACGAGCTTAATGAGGCTAAACTATCGCTGGTCGACATGGCTAACGAGCTTAAGAACACAATATCCACATATCAGAGGCGCCTCGAGGAATTGACGCTAACCGTGACTGAACTATCCCTAGTCCTGAACAGTAGGTTGAATGAAATTAACGAGAGTTTAAAGGCATTCATGGATATTCAACTGAGGCGCTGATTAATGCAGGCAGATTTAGGTAGGCTCATCAAAGCAATAATACTCCTAACCTCCGAGGGTAATAGGGTATTTTCAAGGAACTCGATACTAACACTCCTGGGCCCAGGCTACTTAAACCACATAGGTAGGCTTGTGGAAGATGGTTTATTAGCCGCTTTGGGGGAATACTACGTGGTCAAGGTGCCTAGGGTCGTGTTGCTGACGATGGCTCCAGGCAGCGTTGTAGATAAGTTAACTGAGTATATTTCGTGGAGGGAGTTTGAGGAATTCATAACATACGCCCTCGATAACGTAGGCTTCAGGAGCTTCACAAACATTAGGATTTATGCAGGCAGGTTTAGGGGCGAATTCGACGTAATATCGTATAGGGGCAGTGATGTAGTTGTTGTTGAGGCTAAGCACTGGTTGAGCATGGGGGAGGATGAGGTTAAGGCAATAGCAGTTAAACATTCGGCCAAGGTCAATATGCTGGCTAGGAATTGGGACGCCTTACTAAGGAAGATTGTCATCATGCCTAGGGAGGCTTCACTATATCCAATTGTGGTGACGTTGAGGGACATTAAGACTATGATATATGAGGGGGTTCCCGTAGTCTCCTTCACCAGGCTCATGGACTTCCTAAGGAACTTCGACGACGTTAAAAACTCCCTAACTAAATA
>CAYFHR010000056.1:0-7465 GCA_964343155.1 uncultured Thermoproteaceae archaeon
CACCTTAAAGCCTGCTAGGATTTCGCTGAAAACCCTGCTGAATGCGTCGTATGCATCATCTGTATATAGGCATATTACTATCCTCCTAACTGATGTTAAATATGGTGCCTTTGCCAAAATGGCCTCAGCCATCATTCTAGCGGAGCCTTCGTAGGGGCATCCGAAGATGCCTGTGCTTATTGCTGGAAACGCTATGCTGGCTATGTGGAGCTCCTCAGCCTTAGACAAAACGTTGATTACAGCCTCCTTAAGCTTCTCAATGGGTTCAATACCACACCTGGGGCCGACCGTATGTATTACGTATTTTGCCTTAAGCCTCCCAGCACCTGTCACGGCAACCCCTGCAAGCGGCACTGGCCCATGTTCCCTAACCCATCTATCGGACTCCTCCTGAATAACCCAACCACCCTTCCTAACTATTGCCCCCGCAACCCCACCACCGTGTTTGAGGTATGGGTTCGCTGCATTGACTATTGCGTCAACTTCAAGTTCGGTAATATCCCCCTTAACCAACTCAACCTCAACACCGTTACTAAACCTAAACCTGGACACTGGCCTATAATGTATTCAAGTTATAAATCTTAATGGTTAGGGTGGTAAAGTATTAACGACCCTTAGGGCGCGCCTAAATATGGCTCAACCTAGGGCTATTGTCATTGGTGGGGGGCATAATGGGTTAATAGCCTCGATAAAGTTGGCTGAGGCAGGATTCAAAGTCACCTTAATTGAGGCTAGGGGTAAGGTTGGGGGGATGTTGGATACTGTTGAGGTTGCCGGGGGTAGGGTGAGTAGGTTAGCCTACGTAATAGGCTTAATGCCTCGGGAATTCCTGGAGAAGTATAAGATACCTGTTATTAGGCAGGACCCATTCCAGGTTATTAAGGTTGGCAATAGGGTTATACCGTTTTGGAGGGATCGTGAGAGGAGGATTAGGGAGCTTTTGAAGGCTGGCGAGGTTAAGTTCCCTGAATTCGAGGATAAGCTGTTTAAATTTAAGGAGCTGATATATAGGAGGTTCACGTTCACGGATAATCCACCCTCCCTAAGTGAGGTTAGGGAGGAGGCCGTTAAGGCTGGCGTTGAGGAGTTTATAGACGAGACCTGTAGCAAACTCCTCAGCGAATACCTTTCAGAGGACCTACACTACGCCTTCATGTATCCCGGCATGGAAAATTCCCCAGCATACCTAATAGCATACTACTACACCACCGACTGGTCATTCGTCAGGGGTGGTATGGGGTCTGTGGCGGATGCATTAGCTAAATACGCCAGGGGGGTTGGCGTCGATATTAGGCTTAACGCCAAGGCTAGGTCAATCATCGTGTCTGGTGATGAGGTTAAGGGTGTTGAAACAGATGCAGGACTACTCGAGGCTGACGTGGTTTTAGCCGCCGTAAGCCCAGCCACCCTCGACGAACTCCTGGGCGGTAGGTTGAGGTATCCAAAGCCCCCCAGGCCTGGTTGGAGGAAGTACAATATCGTTCTTAGGGATTACCCGAGGATACCTGAGGAGCTTAAGCCATATGCCCACTCCATCCTAGATACCGAGGCTGGTGAACTGGTCATACCGTCGATCCTAGATGATACTAGGGGTAGGCCGGTCTTCGAATTTATGGGCAGTTTAGAATTGTTGATGGAGGAGTTCAATGGGCTTAGGGATAATGTGCTTGCAATAGATGTTGCAGACCCCTCTGTGGCTGAGCGCGAATACAATGTACCTAACGGTGACGTTAACCACATACCCATGAGGATGCCGTACCTATTCAACGGCAGGCCTGGATACAGGACAGGCATCAGGGGGCTTTACCTGGGTAGTGCAGGTTCATATCCAGGGGGCCAGGTTACAGGGATACCAGGCTTCAATGCAGCCCTAGCGGTTGCTAAGGACTACGGTAGGAGCCTCAGCTTTCCCTAACCCTAATACCCCTTGACCTTGCGTAATTTATCAGCCTACTAACCCTACTCCACGACTTAGACTTGATTAGGACTAGGTCTGAGGCTAGTTCGACTGTTAGGCCGAGTTCATTAACCTTATCTTTAACGTTCTCATAGTCTTTAACCTTCATCACAACTATGTAGTTTCCCTCAGGATCCCTCCTCCTATCCACGGCTAATTCGCCATCGTTGATAATCCTCCTCATTTAACAATCCCCCTCTTGGCCAGTAGTTCGTTAATCTCCTTAATTATTTTAACAGCCTCATCAAGCACTCCTACCTGGCTTGAATCTATTACGAAGTTTTCATCGCCAATTGCGTAGCTTACTCCGCATTCATTACCGCTACACAGTATCGATACGTAGACGCTTACGTATTCGTTTAAAACTATTGTCAATATAACCTCCTCACCCTCCCTCTCAACATTAACCTCCCTCCCCTTTAACAGGTTTTTAACCTCCTCAACAACCTCCTCTACGTTGACCATTGCTAGGGTTTAACTATTAGGGTTATTATTTCTCTATTCCTATACTCAAACTCCACGGTATTATCCCTAATCGCTATCTTCCGATCTATCCTATTCAGCTCAAGTAGATCGGTTGTGTATGCTTCGCTGGGTTTGAAGGGTAGTGTTAATCTGCCGACGCCCCTGGCGTTATATATTTCATATATCCTGAATACGAGCGCCTTTGGATCATCTTCAGACGCCTTAACTGCCTCAAGTACTAGGTTTTCAGGCTCAAGCCTCACTAAAGACGCCTCACCAGGCCTACCCCTGGTAACGATCATCGGTATGTTTAATTCGAGGGCCCTCCTGTAGACCTGCCCGCCCTTCCAATCGCCCCTATGCGGATATAGGCTATATGTGAAGGTGACCTCGTCGAGGTCTGTGGTTGGGTCTGGGAATATTGGGGTCTTAGCCAGAGTTAACCCTATCGAAGACCCCTCTAGCGAGGCTGCGTATTTGCCGTCGTTGAGGAGTGCTACGCCGTAGTCGTGTTCGCTTAAGTCAACCCACTTCTGGATAGGTACCTCAAACCTGGCTAGGTCCCATGAGGTATTCTTGACTGTGGGCCTTTCAACTACGCCAAATGGTATGTCTGACGTGGCTTTATCGGCGTTTAAATCTAGGTGGAACCAGGCCTTGTACAGCAGTTCCCTATCGACGAGCCTTAGGGTTGTTTTGAAGTCTATGCGCCTGCAGTCGGCATATAGCCTAACCTCCTGTATTATCGTACTCCTCCTAAACCTGTACGTGAACCTAACCCCAGCCATTAATGGCCCCTTGGCAACTATTGAGGATTCTGAGGCCGTTATATTGAAGCTCGTTACCTTATACCCCTTCTCAATATCCCATGCATCGGCCCAGCCAGGCATGTTCTCGTAGGCGACTATAACGTTGCTGGGCTCCCTCAAGACCTCGCGCCCAGCCTCCTTATCAAATACGCTCACAAGCCTGCCGAGCCTATCAACCTTAACCCTGAGGTACTTATTCTCAAGCACGTATCCATCGTTGGTTTCACTCACTGTGGCAGGTACCTCAGGCTGTATTGCCTTAAGCTGAGTATAGCCTACGCTTGGGGCCCTGACCCTGACCAAGTAGCCTTCATCGATCCTTTGCCCACCTTCAATAGGCTCCTTAACAACGACGTAGTCGACCCTGTCCCAGGGTAGTGAGTTGAAGACTAGGAGCGCCTCACCTTCACCCGCAATCTTCCTCGCCGCAGACTCGGCTACTGAATATGATTCATTGATGATTTTTTCAAGTTCGGGGTAAACCACCTGTTGGTAAACCTCCCTAATTGCTGAGCCTGGCAATACGTCGTGGAACTGGTCCTTTAGGAGCGTCTTCCAAAGTTCACTGAACCTAGCCCCATCGTAAATGCCGGCTAATGCGCTCCAAAGCTCACCCTCCCTCAGGGCTATCTCAGCCCTCCTATGCAGCAGCTTCATCCTTGAGTGTGAGGTTAATGTACCCCTATGGGTCTCTAGGTATAGTTCACCCCTCCACTCGTTCACAGGCCTGAGCAGGTCCAGGTACTTGACCCCGGTCGTTAAACTTACCTTAGGTAATATTGGTAGGTCATTTACGGCGTCGGCCGTTAGGAACATCTCCTCGGAGGGCCCTCCCCCACCGTCGCCGTAGCCGTAGCTGTATAGTACGGGGTGGTTCTTGTCAACCCAATTACTCCACTGCTCCCAAACGCCCTGTACCGTGAAGTCGCCATTATACCCTCCCCTACCGTTGCCGAAGGCTATTGCGGGTATTTTTGACCCATCTGGGGCTACCCAGTAGAATACGTTGTATGGGAATTTGTTCGTGTCGTTCCAAAACACCTTATGTGTTGCGAAGGCCTTAACGCCGCCGAGCCTGGCTATCTGCGGCAGCGATGCGGTGAATCCGAAGGTGTCGGGTAGCCATAGGATTTCGGCAAGCCTACCGAAGTGCCTTAGGTAAAACCTCTGGCTGTAAAGCATCTGCCTAGCCCAGGATTCGCCCGTAAGCATGTTTGTGTCCGACTCAACCCAGCCAGCCCCAAGAATCCACCTACCCTCCTCAACAAGCCTCTTAACCTCATTGAACAGCTGTGGGTCGTCCTCAAGAAGCCACTGGTAGTATAGGGCTGAACTCTGCATGTATGCGAAGTCGTACCTCCTCATCAGGGTTACTACCGTTGAGAACGTCCTCAAAACCTTACGCCTAGTCTCATCGAAATTCCACAGCCAAGCCGTATCTATATGTGCGTGGGCGAAGCCTACAAGAAGCCCCCTCTTACCGAACCTGGACACGAGCTCATTTAACCTACCCCTCAGTATGTTTAGGGCCCTCTCAAAGGCGAAGTCCTCCGTCGAATCCTCAGTGAAGACGTTGTCTAGGTCAGGCGTGATTGTCTGCGTAATCCTCTCCCTCCACGGCATTCCGTAGATCTCGGCCGTTAACAATGCCTGATCCCTCGAAATGGATGTGAATGGGACCTCCCTCAGGGCTTCAGACAATGCGCCTAGGAGGGAATCCCTAACCTCAGCATCGTTAACCCTCCTGGCTAAGTCAAGTATAGCCCTACCATAGGCCCAAAGCCTCCATGCGGGGTAGCTCCTAGTCACCAAATATGGTTTACCTGGGTCAATACCCACCAATTCGCCGAAGGCTGCGTATGGGGTGAATTCGGCCTCAACACTATGCCTACCCCTGGTTAACGGTATGAACCTGTGGTACCCGTCCAGCGAGAAGTATGGCCTACCATCAAGCCTAACCAGCGCACTACCCCTATAGCCAACCACAACCAGCTGGTCATTATCGCTCCTAGCATCAACCGTGAGCTTAGCAACCTTACCGTCGAAGGAATCCCATTTGAGGGGTGTTATATTCCTGAAGGAGCGCGCCAACAGGTATACGACCCTCACCTCAAGCTCCTCAATGGTTCTAAGGGACATTAGTTAACTTACCCCTCGGTACATTTTTAAGTATTGGTATTATTCCTGCTTAAGGACCTCGGCTAAGTCAACCACCTTAACCTTACCCCCACTGTTCCTACTCAGGTTGGCTAGGCATATTGGGCACTCAACGACGACGATGTCTGACAACTTGGCAAGGGACTCAATCCTCATCTTGGCAATGGTGTTGGATAGCGAGGGCTTAATCGACTCTATAGGCCCGCCGCAGCACATCGAGGTCGCCACCCCTGTTATGTAGGGGTCTTCGACATGTTCAATCCCAGCTTCATCAAGTAGCCTCCTGTAGACATCCCTCATATTAAAGTACCTTGAATATATGCAGGAGTCGTGTATGACAACCCTTAATTTACCACTACTCCTATTAACCTTAATGAGGTTCATGTAGTTGATGACTTCGAATGGCAATTCGCCCACAAGCCTTGGAGCTACGTTTACAAGTATGTTATGTGTATGTGGATCTATGGTTATGACTCTTTTAACTCCATTGTCCTCAAAGAATTTAAGTACAACATCTGTGAAATACCTCTTGAAGTCGTCAACGTAGCCTAATTCATATAGGAGTGCCCCACTGTAGGGTTCATTGGGTATGTATGCGAATTGGACGCCGCTATCCTTAAGCATTAATGCGATTCTCCTAACAATACCGTATGTCCTATCAACCTCACCCTGCGGTGGACGTATAAGGTACCTACCTGCAACTGCTACAAGCCTATGGAAGCCCTCAAGCAATTGGGCTAATGACCCTTCACCAAGCCTCTCCATTAGCCTAGTCATCTCGTTTATGTAGGGTACAAGCTGGTAGAGGCATGATGTGTAAAGTACCGTATCGCCATCCTTAGGTATATCTAACCCACCCAACCACCCCTCACATATTGAATGATCTACAGGGACCGGCAGCCTATACTTGTCGAGGCTATATAACATGAGGTTCCTCAAACCCCTTATTAAACTAGGTAAGTAGCCCATATGTGGGCTCTAGGCCCCTGGTTTAAACATTTGCCGGCGAATCATTGTTGCCCATAAATATCCTATCGCATGGGTCCTCTTAATGGGCTTAACTTAAGCAACCTTAGGCATATGCATGAGGTATGTTAACCCTGAGGCAACTATGGGTATTGTCAAATTATCCTCGCCACTATATGCTTCAGCTAAACCTAATGCTAACCCAACCAGATATAGGTATGGCATATTGTTTAGGCCTGCCATTAATGAGGAGGATGCTGAAAAGGCTAGCGCGCCAGCTAAGGCTCCTTCAAAAGTGACTGAGCTGTAAGGCAACTTAACCCTACCTATGGAGTACCCAACCAATGCGCTTACCGTGTCGTAGAATATTAACGCCAACACGCCGTAGTATGCGTAAGTGTTGAAGGCTATGTACGACACGTAGACGCCAACCATACCCATTAAAACCCCTAAGTAGCCCCACCTCCTCTCATAATCCCTCTCAACACTCCTGATAAAATCCCTTAAAGCCTCCTCGAACTTATCCATGGACTCGATTAGCGAGTCGGCATTAGGTATATTCATTGCCTCAGCTGCCTTAGCTATGTGGCTCCTTAAGGCATCCCTCGCATCGTTGATCTTGGATTTAAGGACCTCAGATATTATAGGCTTCTTAACCTGATATATGTATAGTAGCGATGCGCCGACTAACAGTACTGTGAAGTAGGTCTCGGTATATGTATTGTTTAGGTTAACGAGCAGTGGTACTATTAGTGGTATTGAAAATACTATGTGTATTAGCTTCCTAAGCATTAGATTCCTTAACCTCCTCAAGCTCATCGACGATCAATATTACTGCCGCAGGCTCCCCCACTTTAAGCTTATTCACAATGGCCCTATCTAGATCCTTTGCTGACTTGTTTGCAAGGATCATGGCTGTTGAATCGTCCAGGTATGCACTCCTTCTAAACACAATCCTCCTCCCATTACTCAACCTCACCCACCTGTAGCCTAACCCAGACACCACATCGATTAAATCCCCCACCACGAAGATTGCCGTTACCACGCCCAAATCCTCTAGGTTAATGGCCCTTAGGCTTAGGGCTGATTCACTTGAGCAGCAGGCAACTAT